>JAEWWO010000208.1 GCA_023396345.1 Bacteroidota bacterium | reverse complement strand
TAAACCTTCTTCCCTGCCTACAAAGCCCATTTGCTCGGTAGTTGTTGCTTTAATAGAAACATCAGAAACTTCAAGGTTTAAAATAGCAGCTATGGTTTGCTGCATTTCGGCTACATATGGCTTAATTTTAGGTTTCTCTAAACATAAAGACGCATCAATATTCATGATGGAATATCCTTTTTCGCTAATCAGACTGTAGCTTTCTTTCAGCAAAATTTTACTGTCAATGTCTTTATATTTATTATCCGTGTCAGGGAAATGTGTACCAATATCTCCCAATGCCAAAGCGCCCAGCATTGCATCGCAGATGGCATGTAATAATACATCTGCATCGCTGTGCCCCATGCTGCCTTTTGTGTGAGGGATTTTGATGCCGCCAATCCATAAATCCCTGCCTTCTTCCATGCGGTGATAATCAATCCCGTAACCAATTCTTATTTGCATATTTTATTTTATTATCGGGTAAAAATAATGATTAATTATGAATTGTAAGAAATGAGGAGGAGAAATGGAAAATGGAAAGTTGAAAAGGGAAAATTGAATATTCTGTGATATTGAGCGTACCGATAGCTATCGGTACAAACCTGTCTCGGCTAAGACGAGAATATCTATGGTAGAGAGATAAAAAGTAAAAAAGATAAGTGAACTTCCTTGCTCTTCGGGATTTGCAATCCCGAAGTAATATCTCTGAATTTTTAATTTAAAAAAATACCGCTCCTACGGAGCGCCGTCTACATATATCATTCTAACTACACCGATATTGTTCCTACGGGAACAGCAGAGAAATTAAACCTTTCCTATTTGAGTATATGTGATAATACTATTATAATAACTCTCAAATTATTTTGCTCTATTCCCGCTGGCGGGGGCGTCCAAAGGACCGGGGTGGATTCTGAGGTTATTATTTTTCCTCAATCACCTGAATTAAGTACACAATCCTCACAAAAAAAGCGAAGAACAATCTTCGCTTTTTTCAACTATTATTTAAAAGAATATTACTGTATGCCTGCCACATCAAACAACAAACTGAAACGTAAAGTGTTTGACAATGGGTTTCTGTTCAAAGAATTACCCTGTGGAGCTAAGTAAGAAAAGTTCAGACCAAACACATTGTATTTAACACCCACACCTGCAGAAAAATAGTTTCTTCCACCGGCTTCTTTGGTTTCACCAAAATAACCTGCACGTACAAAGAATTGTTTAATGTAAGAATATTCAGCACCTACAGAAAACGCATAAGCACCGTTGCTAAAAGATTTTCCTATTCCTTCAATTACACCTGTATTGTAATATTCAGCTAGTTCTGTTTCATTAACATTGCCTGTACCAATATTTTCAGGATAAGGAGGTACTAACAGGTGATTTAAATCTGCTGCAAAAGTAAGCTGATTATCATCATCAATATTAGTTGTATATGCTCCACCCAATCCTAAGTTAGCCGGAAGGAAATTGGCTGAATTAGGATCATCGGAATAGCTGATTTTTGAACCCAGATTAGAAAATGCAAGTCCGGCAGAAAAACCTTCACCATATTCATCCCTTGCATCATAGGTTGCAGAGATATCACCTGCAATAGCGTTACCAGGCTGGTAAGTATTTCCGTTGAATGTACCACTACCCAAGTTTGAGCTGATGTAACGGAAAGTAGCCCCAATACCAAAATTTTCACTCAACTTACGGGAGTAACCTGCTTCAAATGAAAACTCTCTTGGAGTTTTTGTTTGCAGCAATGTACCTTGTTCGTCAACAAATTGCATTTGTCCCAGATTAAAATATCTTAACCCTCCGTGAATAGCCTGTGTTTCATCAATTTGATAATAAGCACCTAATGTAGCAAGATATACATCACTGGCAATATCTTTTAACCAAGGTGTAAAAGTAACGCCCACCTGAGCTTTTGAAGAAGCAAAAGGTATTTTGGACGCATTTGTAAAAGTAGCATTGGCATCAGCAGATACAGCTATAGACGCATCTCCCATAGCACCGGAACGCGCATCCGGAGATATTCTCAAAAACGGAACTGAAGTAGTTACGATGTTCAGATTTTCTGTAGTGTTTTGCCCAAAAGAAATAGCTGAAAAGCCCATGGCAACAGCAGAAAGTGTAAGGTATTTAACCCATTTTGTTAACATAAAAAATATAATTTTAGTTTATTGATTTTCTATAAAGTTTAGTTGTATTAAAATTAATACTTTATGGAAACGCTGAACATGAATGTTTATTGTTAAAAGTTATTAATTTTTTTTAATCAGTTATAGCAAGAAAATTCAATTCTGATTCAAAATCGGAGAAATCTTTTTTGAATTTATTTTTATCTAAACTGTATAAAATACCAATCAAAATAATACAAAAATTAAGAGTTAAGCTTTTTTAATATTCATTTGGGAGTTTTGTATCCTCCATAACAGTCATAAAATCTGCAGATATTTTAATCTTCAATTCTCAAAAAATTATAATTGCCGTCAAACTCCAGTTCCAGACCGGAATTAAGTTTTACATCCTTAGAGTTTTTGTCTTCAAGATTTATTTCAGTAATAAAATTATTCTGATAGTTTGATTTAACGTAGGTAAGTATTCCCTGCGGTATAATTGCATCAGGTAATTGTGTGGCAGATTTTGCTTCCTGCAATTCTCCGTTTGCAGCATATTCTGCTTTAGTGTTGTCTTCAAAAATAACGGTATAGTTTTTTCCTCCAATGCCTTCTGCATCCGCAGTAATCTGCACCACTCTTTTGTCTGGGAACTGTGCAGAAACATTGCTTTGCACTTCCTGCGGAGTATCATTTTGGTTTACTACTTTATCATCTGCACAGGATGCCATTGTTAGAGCAACGGCTGACATTAAAAAAATTTTCTTAATCATTTATTATAAATTTTAAGTGTAAAAAAAATGATTAAATCGTCAGACCATTTCAGCCTGACAATCTAATCATGTTGTATATTAATAAGTACTTATGCAGTACTGTTTAATAGTTCTTAAACGGGAATCACTCTTCCGTCGTCAGTAGATTTGTCTATTTCATTCTCTACATCTGTAGCAATGTTATCGACTGCTGTATCTACGTCTCTCGCTGCATCTTTAACATCAGCTGCTACGCTGTCTACTACATCTTCAGCTTTGGTTTTACCTTTGAATATTTCGTTCAGATACTTTTCAGCTTCAGACCAATTGTCTTTTAAGAAATCTGAACTTTTAGATTTTAATTCTGTAAAATAATCTTTTGCTTTATCTACCGAACCCTCTGCCTGATGTTTAAAATCATTGGCTTTGTCTTTAATAGAGTTCATCATTTTTTCTTTTTCTTCTTCGGTCATTGATGCATATTTCAATGCAGCAGCACCGGCTGCAGCGCCTAAAAGGAAAGTTGCGATATCTTTTGGTTTTAGTGACATAATTTTCTTTTTAATAGTTTTTTAATTAATAATTCTATAGTTTATAGAAACAAAATACATACCAAAAAAACAATAGATTTGGTAAAGTTGTTATTAAAAATAAAAAATGATTTTATTTACCCGTGTGATAATCAATCAGTCCATCCAAAGGCTTGTGCACAATTTTGCCGAACTCTAATCCTGCACTTTCGCAAACATTCTGTATCACATCTTTGAAACCGTTAGAAACACTACCCACAAAGCTTACAGGTACTTTCCAGGATTCGCTGAATTTATAAATATGATTGTGTACGAATTCAGAAATTCCATCTTCAATAATATTTTCTACAATATAATGCCCTCTGTTTTCTGCTAAAAACATGGCGAATGTGGCTAAGTAACGATTGGCAAAAGGTTGTCGATAAACATTATTCAATATTTCAGCTCTCGTGAGATTGTACTGAGCGCTGAATTTTGCCATCAATTCTTCATCAAAAATTTCGTAGAGATAATGTTGTATTACTTTTTTTCCAAAATAAGAGCCGCTACCCTCGTCTCCTAAAACATATCCCAGACCGAACCTGCTTTTAGCAATTTTCTTTCCGTTGTAATAACAGGAACTAGAGCCTGTTCCTAAAATAGATACTACGCCTTTTTCATCGCCGCAAGCAGCAATGGCAGCACCATGCATATCGTCAGAAACAGATACTTCTGCATTTGGAAATATTTTATTGAATATTTTTTTCAGGTTATTAATGTTTGCTTTGTCTGCCATACCCGTACCATAGAAAAGAACTTTTTTTACTTTTTCTCCTGTTTTGGCAGCGACTTCTTTTCTTATTAAATTTTCCATTTCTTCCGGAGAAAGAAAATAAGGACTGATGCCCATTGTGGTAATATTATTTCTTTTCCCTGTTTGCACAAAACACCAGTCGCATTTTGTAGAGCCGCTGTCTGCTATGAGTATTGAAGACATTTAAG
>JAEWWO010000205.1 GCA_023396345.1 Bacteroidota bacterium | reverse complement strand
CTGCTATCGAAAGTGGTACCGTCAGTTAATTTACCATGATAATGTACTTTTACTTTATCGCCTTTTTTAGCTGTTTGCATATTTTATAATTATTTTGCGGAAAGGTAATTAAATTATTGTTTATAATTGCAATCCAAGTGTTAATATACACATGGATATTTTTTAATTTGAAAAACACAAACATCAATGCGCAAGTTTATTTTTATTATTGTTTCTCTGTTCTTTGCAGTTCCTTTGTTTGCTCAGGACAAGGAAATTTTACCCGGAGCTTATCAAACGGAAGATTATCTGCCTTTATTAAAAGGTAAGAGAGTGGGTATGTTTGCCAATCAAACAACCGTAATTGGAGACAAACACTTAGTAGATTCTCTTCAGAAACTGGGTGTAAATATTGTAAAGATTTTTGGACCTGAACATGGTTTCAGAGGCACGGCTGATGCCGGTGAAAAAGTAAGTACGTATACAGATAAAGAAACAGGAATTTTAGTTGTTTCTCTCTACGGAGCTAAAAATAAACCATCCAAAGAAGATTTGGCAGATGTAGATATTATGCTGTTTGACTTGCAGGATGTGGGTGTGCGTTTCTATACATACATCAACTCCATGCAGCGTTTTATGGAGAGTGCTATTGATAACAATAAACCTTTGATTATTTTAGATCGCCCTAACCCTATCGGTTTTATGATTGACGGACCTGTGCTTGACAGAAAGTACACAAGCGGTGTGGGTATGCAGCCTGTACCAGTGGCTTACGGCATGACGATGGGTGAATATGCCAAAATGCTGATTGGCGAAAAATGGCTGAATACAAAAGTGAAATATACTTGCGATGTAGATATCAAAATCATTCCGAATAAAAATTATACACATCAAAGCAGATATATACTTCCTGTGAAGCCATCACCCAATTTGCCTGATATGTCGTCTATTTATCATTATCCGTCAACCTGCTTTTTTGAAGGTACAAATCTGAGTGAAGGCAGAGGCACTGAGCATCCGTTTGAAATATTCGGACATCCATCTTTGCCCAAACATTTATTTGCATTCACGCCGCGCTCAACAGACGGGGCTAAAAATCCGAAGTTGAAAGATCAGCTTTCTTATGGCTGGAATATACACGGACAAACACCTCCGGACAGAATAGAGTTGAAATATCTTTTAGAATCTTACCGCTTATTCCCTGATAAAAGTAAATATTTCTTAGCTTCTAAATCTTCTGCACCTGAAGCACAATTCTTTAATAAGCTGGCAGGAAATGATCAGTTGATGAAGCAAATGAAAGCCGGAAAATCTGAAGAGGAAATCAGAAAATCCTGGGAAAAAGATTTGACAGCATTCAAAAAAATCAGAACAAAATATTTATTGTATGCCGATTAATAGAGGATAAAAAATTAAAGTAGAGAAAGGGCTGCAAAGCTCTTTCTTTGTTTATACAGGCAATTCTATTTCTACGGTTGTGCCTTCGCCGGGTGCTGAAGTTATTTCCAGCTGTCCTTTTAAAAATTCCACACGATTGCGCATGCTTTTTAAGCCCAGACTTTTTTCTTTTAATGCATTATTTATATCCATTCCTTTTCCGTTATCTTCAACCGTAATTAAAAACTGATTATCGTTTTGTGTGCATTGTACCAAAACAACAGAAGCTTCTGCATGCTTTACAACATTTGACAGCAATTCCTGAATTATTCTGTAAATATTTATTTGCTGATTCAGCGGTAATGTATCTTTCAGATTCAGCGGCACATAACTGATAACGGTTTTTTCGTTGCTGTAAAACTCGCAAAGGTCTCCCAGAGCCATTTCCAGCCCGTTGCGCAGCAAGCTTTCCGGCATCAGGTTTCTTGATACTCTTCTGAGCTCGGTTGTTGTATTGTTGAGTTGTTCAATTATGGGATTGAAAGATTCACTCTGCCGGTCGTTTAAGTTTTGCAATGACCAGGAAGAGAGTTTTAGTTTCACGCCTGTGAGCATGCCTCCAAGTCCGTCGTGCAAATCTTTTGCAATGCGCTGCCTTTCACTTTCTTCTCCGTCAAGTACAGCCTGAGTGAGCTTAAGTTCCTCTTCCTGTTCTTTTTGTTTTAATTTTTGCTGTAGGTTTATCTCTCTTTCTATGGCAAGTTTTCTTTTATTTTTAAAGTATACATAGGCAAATAATCCAAGGATAAGAAATAAAAAAGCTGCGGTTCCCAACATCCACATGTATTGATTTTTCTTATTTATTTCCAGTTCGTTTTGAGCTATGCGTTTTTCGTTTTCTGCCGTTCTGAACTTTGTTTCCATTTCTGCTATAAATTCATGGTTATTTTCATCATACATACTGTCGGTTACTGCTATGCGTTCTAAAGCATACTTGTAGGCTGCTTCAAAATTGCCCCTTTCGGCTTCGGCTCCCGCAAGTTCGTGGTACACATTCCCTATATTCATTTTAACCAATGTGGCATTTTTTTCGTGCAATAATTCTTTTAAAATTTCTATTGCTTCGTTGTATCTGCCAAGCCTTTTTAAAATTAAACCTTTCATGTACGTTAATCTAACTACATCATAGAAATTATTTGTTTTACCGGCGATAGCTAATCCATGATTTGCCTCCATTAATGCTTTTTCATAATTGCCTGTTTGCTGGTAAAATATGCTGCTGATGTTATAATATTCTGTCCATAAATGCGAGTCGGGCAGTTGGGTTAAGTAGTTGTGAGAGATAGTAAGAAATTTTTCTGCATTTCCAAATTCTCTTTTTCTCAGATAAGCTTCCGTAATATATAAGTTAGACTTGACTTGCATTTCCACTACCTCTTGTGTATTTTTTTCTCTCTCTAAAATTTCATTGGCATTATTAAAGTTTTTTAAAGCATTATCAAGATTAATTTCATTGAGCAGAATGATTCCTACGGCAATATAGTAATTACTCAAATTGAGATTATTGCCTGTTTCTTTAGCTATGGGAATACATTTTTCATACAGGACTTTAAGAAATTCATGTGAATTATCTTTTCGTTGTTCAATAGTGCCAATGAAATACCAAATGTTTCCGTACAGCTCGCGCGATTTAGAGTCTTTATTGTTTGCTATTAACTCAGATGCTTCTTTTAAATATTTAATAGCATCATCAAAATCTATATCTCTGTGTAATTTGCCTTTTATATATTTAGCATATGAAAGTAAATAATTATTTTTTTTGTCTGAAATATTTATAGCATCGGAAAGATATTTTTTAGATTTTAACGTATCATAATAAAAGGATTTATCCGCCGCCTGTAACAGCAATTCTGCTTTTTTCTGTGGATGTGTTTCTTTGGTTGCTAATGATGCTAAACTATCTGCCAGATACTGTGCATGTATTGACAGTCCGAATAAAAGAAAAAGAGCGGCCAGCAATGTTTTCTTCATAGCATTTTAGTTTTGGTGTATTTACAGTAATGCTAATATAAAGAATATTTTTATATTAATTGAAAATGATGAATTATTATTGGCTTCAGGCTTCCCAAAAATAATTTTTATTTTCCTGCAATAACAATCACAATTTCTCCTTTTACGGTTTTCTGAGAAAAATATTCGGCAACTTCCGAAAGTGTACCCCGTTTGGTTTCTTCAAACATTTTGGTGAGTTCTCTGCTTACAGAACATTGTCTCTCGCTTCCCAGATACTCAGCAAGTTCCTTTAGTGTTTTCACCAATCGCAGAGGACTTTCATAAACAACAATTGCACGCTCTTCTTCCGCCAGTTTTTTCATCATGGTTTGTCTGCCTTTTTTTAACGGAAGAAATCCTTCAAAGCAAAATCTGTTAATGGGTAGTCCGCTATTGACCAACGCAGGAACAAAAGCAGTTGCGCCGGGCAGGCATTCTACTTTAATGTCGTTGGCAATACATTCTCGCACCAGTAAAAAAGCAGGATCAGAAATGCCGGGCGTTCCGGCATCAGTAATCAATGCTAAAGTCTTTCCTGATTTAAGCTGTTCTACAACGCTGTTGAGTACTTTGTGCTCGTTGTGCTGATGAAAAGCGTACAGTGGCTTGTTGAT
>JAEWWO010000130.1 GCA_023396345.1 Bacteroidota bacterium | reverse complement strand
GATTAGGCAAATTAAAGAAAGCATCTATGGGCGTATTTCAGATTGTAGGAAAAAACAGCAATGAAGATTATAGTTACGGAGGTGCTTTTAATACTTCAAGCAAAAGTAAAACTGCCACCATAACCGTAAAAGCGGATTATTCGGTAAATTGATTTGATAAATAAAAACGGTCTCAAAAATGAGACCGTTATATTTATTGATTTATTTTCTTATCTTCCTAACGGTAAGTTATAAGCTACGCCAACTCCAACGCTTCCCGCATTGAATTTTTGATCACCAATCTGACCGGCATCACCTGTAAATACTTTTGTATAATGTGCAAAAACATTCCAGTTTCTGTTGTGCCATCCCAGTTCAGGTTTTAAGTATAAACCGCCTGAAGGCATATCTACATTACTGTTTTCAGCAACTTTATCAGCTCCGGTAATAATTCCGTATCCTAAGTCAGTACCAAGATAAAAACCTTTATCTGAAGGATAATATCTCACTAAACCTGCTACAGGAACAACTCCGAAATTGTTGTTTGTATTTCCGTTGTTTTCTTTCCCAAAAAATTGATTGTA
This sequence comes from Bacteroidota bacterium, assembly GCA_023396345.1. Taxonomy (GTDB): domain Bacteria; phylum Bacteroidota; class Bacteroidia; order Chitinophagales; family Chitinophagaceae; genus Haoranjiania. Next base: position 8,080 of record JAEWWO010000130.1, on the reverse strand, counting down.
ACCAGTGGCGATACCTAAGCCAACATGCGGAGTAACTAAATGCTGGTAAGAAAGGTCTAATCCCACATTCGCTGAAGCATTTTCTGAAGGAACAGAAGCTCCACCCATTACACCAATTTTAAAAGTATTTTTATAACTCTGAGCAGATACCGCTCCGGCAGTTAATGTAAAAATTGCTGCCACCAAACTCATTTTTAAAAATTTCATATACATACATTTTGTTTTACGCTGTATTAATGAAGTAAAACTGTGCCAAACGGTACTGTTATTCCTACAATTAACAATTGGTTTACTAACGAATATTTTTAATCATTATGTAATTGTTATTTCCCGAACTTCTTTTTTAACAAATTCAGCGCTTCATTCATGTTTGAAGAGGATTTATTATTTCCACTATTTGTATGCTCTCTTCGTGGCTGAGCAATGGGTTTGTCTTGTGTTTGCTTAATAGACAAAGCTATTCTTTTTCTTGCAGTATCTACTTCCAGCACTTTTACTTTCACCTTATCATTCAGCTTAAGTACTTCATTTGGATCAGTAATATATTTATGTGCTATTTCAGAAACATGCACCAGACCATCTTGTTTTACACCAATATCTACAAATGCACCAAAGCGTGTAATGTTTGTAACAATGCCCGGTAAAACATCTCCAATTTTTACATCCTCAATAGAATAAATATCAGCATATTCAAACTGTTCAATTTCACTTCTTGGATCAAGTCCGGGTTTATTGAGTTCTTTTAAAATATCCTGTACCGTATGCGTACCAATGGTTTCAGATATATATTTTTGTGGAGATACCGTTTTTAATAATTTTTCATTCCCAATTAAATCATCAACATTCACCGCCAGATCCAGTGCCATTTTTTTAACGATATCATACGCTTCTGGGTGCACAGCACTACTGTCTAAAGGGTTATCTCCATTTTTAATTCTTAAAAAACCTGCGCATTGTTCATAAGCCTTATCGCCTAACCTTGCCACTTTGAGCAATTGTTTTCTGTTGGTGAATTTCCCTGTTTCGCTTCTGTATTTTACAATATTATCTGCAAGCGAAGGCCCAATACCACTTACATAACTGAGCAAATGTTTGCTGGCAGTATTTAAATTAACACCCACTGCATTCACGCAACTTTCAACCGTTTGATCAAGTCTTTCCTTCAATCTGAATTGATTTACGTCGTGCTGATACTGCCCCACGCCGATGCTTTTGGGATCTATTTTTACCAGTTCTGCCAGCGGATCCATCAATCTTCGTCCTATACTTACGGCACCACGTACTGTTACATCCTGATTGGGAAATTCTTCTCTTGCTGTTTCAGATGCAGAATAAACAGACGCTCCATCTTCATTGACCAAAAATACCGGAATATTCAATTTAAGACTTTTTATAAACTGTTCTGTTTCTCTACCTGCCGTACCATCTCCAATAGCAAAAGTCTGAATATTATATTTATTCACTAATGAATGAATAATATTTTCAGCTTCAATAATTTTATGATTCTTTTCATGTACAAATATTAGTGAAGTCTCCTGTAATTCTCCTTTTTCATCCAGTACAACCACTTTGCAACCCGTTCTGTAACCGGGGTCTATGGCTAAAATTCTTTTAGAACCCAATGGTGATGAAAGCAATAACTGACGCAGGTTTTCAGCAAATACATTAATTGCTTCCTCATCAGCCTGCTGTTTGAGTAAAGAGCGAAATTCTGTTTCAAGGCTTGGTTGCAAGAGTCTTCTGTAAGCATCCCGTGCAGCTCTTTTCACCTGTTCAACCGAAGCATTCATTGAAGCTGTAATATACTTTCTTTCTATTTTTTCTAATGCAGCTTCTTCTTCCGGCGCAATACTCATCTTTAAAAATCCTTCCAAAAAACCTCTTAAAATTGCCAGTGTTCTGTGCGAAGGAATTTTATGAACAGGCTCTGAAAAATCAAAATAATCCTTGTATTTAACGCCCTCTGTTTCTTTACCTGAAATTACCAAACTATAAACCAAAGCCTGATTTTCAAAGAGTTTACGCATAGAAGCACGCACTTCTGCATCCTCATTAATAGTTTCGGCAATAATATCTCTTGCTCCCTGCAAAGCCTCATCGATTGTAGTTATTTTTTCATTGAAATATTTTTCTGCTTCACTATTCAGATCTGTTTCGTTTTGCTCCAGAATAGTTATGGCAAAAGGCTCCAGTCCGTTTTCACGTGCCGTCTGAGCTTTGGTTTTTCTCTTGGGTTTATAAGGCAGATAAATATCTTCAAGCTCAGCCAGAGTAACGGCTTTATCTAATTTGTTTTCGAGTTCTTCTGTAAGTTTTCCCTGATCAGCAATAGTTTTTAAAATAAAAGCTTTTCTTTCTGTAAACTCTTTCAGAAATTTTGCTTCTTCCTGAATTTGTTGTATTTGCACTTCATCCAAAGCGCCTGTTTTATCTTTTCTGTAGCGGGCAATAAAAGGAATGGTTGCTCCTTCTGCCAGCAACGCAAGCACCGCTTCGGTTTGGAAAGATTTTAAATTTAATTTTACGGCTATATCATTTGAAAATTCTGTCATCTCTTATTTTTTTAAGGACAGCGAAAGTAAGAAAAATGTAGCACAGTAAGAACATGCTACGTGGCGTGTCCTTATACTATATTGTTCAGAATTTTACATCAACGAATCAAACGGCGTGTTTCTACTTCTTTTTCCTTTTGGACGTACCGTTTTCAATCATGGAATTAATAAGTCTTGCACCGCCATTCTTCAATATCATATCAAATATTTTGGTTGTAGCCATGGCATCTGCTCCTGCACGGTGATGATTTTCTAACTGAATATTCAGTTCTACGGATAAACTTCCCAGTCCATGCTTAGGAAGATTGGGGAACGCTTTTTTACTTAGTTTAAAAGTGCATAAACGTTTTTCATTGTAATTATACCCGTTCTTTTCAAGAAAATATTTTAAATAATTATAATCGAAATCTACATTGTGAGCAACAAAAGTCCTTCCTTTCAGTAAGGTGTGTATTTGCTCGGCAACGTCTTTAAACAAAGGAGCAGTAGCAACCATTTCATTGGTAATAGACGTAAGGCGCACTACATAGGGAGGTATTTCTACTTCAGGATTGATAAGGGTTTCATAATATCCTTCTACTTCCTGACCATTATGTAAAACAATAGCGATCTCCGTAATTCCATTCGTGCTTACCGGGCTTCCCGTACTTTCTATATCAACTATTGCATACATGAATGCAAATGTAGCTATGTTTATTTAAAACAAGCAATCTAATCTTTTGTCAAAATCCTATCGAAGCTTACATGCGTGTACTAAATCATTCTTACTTTGCTTTTTCATATTTTATATCTTTTAAAGCACGATGAAGAATAATAGGCTCTGCAAATGGTCTGATAATAATATCTACGTCTGTTTGCAATTCTTTTTCAAGAAATTTTTTCAAACGCATTCTTTTACTATAATCCATCTTTTCATCAAGTAAAAAATCAATATCGTTATAGGATTCACCTCTTACAAAAGAACCAAACACACCAATCTGCTCTAATTCAAATAAATTAAAGAAGTTCTTTCTTCGCAATAGCAATTCTAAGCCTTCAAAATTATTTACAACAGCACTTTGCATATTTTTCTTTTGTTGTTCTTACAAATTTAATAGTTTTTTCAATATTGACAATTTGCTTCCTGTGATTACGCAACGCTCTTTGTTACAAACATAACTTGATTCCATTTCAATTATTTATCTTTGCCAACTATGGAACTTAGTAAAAATTACCAGCCGGCAGAGACCGAGATTAAATGGAATAAAATATGGAGTGATAATAATTATTTTGCAAGCACTCCCAATGAAAAACCACCATTTACAATTGTCATTCCGCCTCCGAATGTTACAGGAGTATTACACATGGGTCACACACTGAATGAAACTGTGCAGGATATTCTTATCCGCCGTGCCAGAATGAGTGGCTACAATGCTTGCTGGGTACCGGGCTCAGACCATGCTTCCATTGCAACCGAAGCTAAAGTGGTACAAATGCTGAAGGAAAAAGGTATTGACAAAAATACTCTTACAAGAGAAGAGTTTCTTAATTACGCTTTTGAATGGAAAGAAAAATATGGCGGCATTATCTATAATCAGATAGAAAGATTAGGCTGTAGTGTAGACTGGAACAGAGTAACTTTCACCATGGACGATCATTATTACAAAGCTGTAATAAAAGTCTTTGTAGATTTATACAACAAAGGATTAATCTACAGAGGAGCAAGAATGATTAACTGGGATCCGATAGCTAAAACGGCTTTGAGTGATGAAGAAGTGGAATACAAAGAAGTACAAAGTAAATTGTATTATGTACAATACAAACTGGTAAATCAGGAAGGATATGTAACCATCGCAACCACACGTCCTGAAACAATTCTGGGAGATACCGCTATCTGTATCAATCCTACAGATGAAAGATATACGCATCTGAAAGATGCTAAAGTTTTTGTTCCGCTTATCAACAGAGAAATACCGATTATTTTTGATGAATATGTTGATAAAGAATTTGGAACCGGCTGCTTAAAAGTGACTCCCGCACACGATATCAACGACTACAATCTCGGATTAAAACACAATCTGGAAGTAATTGATACACTCAACGATGACGGCACACTAAGCGAAGCCGCGCAGTTATACATAGGAGAAGACAGGTTTGTTGTTCGTAAAAAAATTGCTGTTGATTTAGAAGCATCGGGCAATCTTATAAAAACAGAAGACATCACCAATAAAAATGGATTCTCTCAAAGAAGCAACGCTGTTGTAGAGCCAAAAATTTCTACACAGTGGTTTGTGAAAATGAAAGAGCTGGCACAACCTGCTTTAGATGCTGTTGTGAACGGTGATATAAAAATTCATCCGGGAGATAAATTCTTAGCCACGTATAAATACTGGCTTGAGAATGTAAAAGACTGGTGCATATCGCGTCAGTTGTGGTGGGGCCAGCAAATTCCGGCATGGTACGACGATAAAGGAAATGTATTTGTTGCAGAAACAGAAGAAGAGGCTAAAACCCTTGCTAATACTGACTCACAGCTTACAAGAGACAACGATGTTTTGGACACTTGGTTCTCTTCATGGCTTTGGCCAACTCAGGTTTTTAAAGGTATTACAGAGCCGGACAATGAAGAAGTAAAATATTATTATCCTACATCAGTACTTGTAACCGGTCAGGATATTATCTTTTTCTGGGTGGCAAGAATGGTAATGGCAGGTTTGCATTATGAAAAACAAATTCCTTTTAAAGATGTGTATTTCACAGGAATGGTACGTGACAAACTGGGAAGAAAAATGTCTAAATCATTAGGCAATTCTCCGGATTTACTCGAGCTGATTGATCAGTATGGCGCAGATGCCGTAAGGTTTGGTATAATGATTTCCGCACCGGCCGGCAATGATTTATTGTTTGATGAAAGTTCTCTGGAACAAGGCAGAAATTTCAACAATAAATTATGGAACGCACTCAAGCTTATCAAAATGTGGGAAGGCAAACAAGTAAATGATGAATCTGCTGAAAACTTTGCTATCACATGGTTTGAGAGCAGACTGAACAATGCCAAAAAAGAAATTGAACAAATGCACAATCAATTTCGATTAAGCGAAGGATTAAAAACTTTATATAGTTTAATATGGGATGATTTCTGCTCCTGGTATCTGGAATGGATTAAGCCGGGTTTCGAAGAAAATATTTCTAAATACACCTATGATAAAACAGTTTACTTCTTCGAAGAATTGTTACAACTATTGCATCCATACATGCCGTTTATTTCAGAAGAAATTTATCATTTGCTGAAAGAACAAAAAGATGATCTGGCAGTAAAACAATTTGCAGAAACAGGCACTATTAATAAAGACATTATTGCACAGGGTGAATTGCTGAAAAAAGTAATTTCTTCTATAAGAGACGCAAGAAACAAAAGCAATCTGAAACCCAAAGAAACAATATCACTCAACATTCAGACATCAGCGCAGGAAAAATACAACGCTATAGAAAGTATCATCGGCAAGCAGGTAAATGCAGAAAATATTACCTTCAACGAAAATGCTGACAACAATGTGGTAGTAGTGACTCTGGAGACAGATAAGCTCTACATCGGTATGAATAAAGAGATTGATAAAGATGCTTTAAAAGCCGAGCTGCTAAAGGATTTGGAGTATCAGCAGAAATTTCTTCAGAGCGTACAGAAAAAACTTTCTAACGAAAAATTTGTTCAAAATGCCAAAGCTGAAATTGTTGATATAGAAAGAAAAAAACAAGCCGACTGCGAAGCAAGAATTAAAACAATAGAAGAAAGTCTGAAAGGCTTAGAATAATATTTACATGAACGATATACGAACCTATTTCTCCAAAGAGTTTCCGTCTCTCGAAAACGATCTGATAAGTTTTTTGGAGAAGATTGCCGCGATCAGGGAAATTCCTCAAAACGAAATACTAATACAGCCGGGAAGTTTCCTGAAACACACGCTATTGTTGCTTTCCGGAAGTATTAAAGTCTATCGCGAAAATGAAGATGGCGGTGAAGCATTTCTTTACTTTCTCAACCCGGGAAATGCCTGCGCACTCTCTATGCTTTGCATTGCCAACCATAAAAAGAGCGAAATGCTCGCCATTACGGAAGAAGAATCTGTAGTTTTACTGATTCCGGTGCAATATACGGATGAACTCACAAAATTTGCGAGCTGGAATAAATTTGTAATTGAAACCTACAGAAGAAGATTCGAAGAGTTGCTGGAAGTGTTTGACAACACGGCATTCAGAGCAATGGACGAAAGACTGGAATTTTATTTAAAAAGACTGGCTGACAAAAATCGCTCTGACATTATAGAACTTACCCATCAGGAAATTGCTACAGATTTATCTACATCAAGAGAGGTTATCTCCCGATTATTGAAAAAGCTTGAACAGCAGGGAAAACTCAGCCTGAACCGCAAGGCTATTGAACTGCTGAAAAACTAATTTTTATTTAACAGAAAGTGTAACCAAAGTCACTAAACCGCAAATATAATTGCCGCATCTTTGTCTTCTAATGACAGATATAATAGGCTATATTTTATCGGTAGGAATCGGCATTTCCTTGGGGCTTATCGGAAGCGGCGGCTCTATTTTAGGCGTTCCTATTCTGGTATATTTTTTTGCAGTCAGTCCTGAAATTGCTACTACACATTCATTATTTATTGTAGGTATTACGTCTGCAATTGCATCTTACAAACATCACAAACAGGGTAACTTAAGAATGAAGCCTGCGCTGTATTTCGGACTTCCTTCTCTGGTTACTTTACTACTTACAAGAAAATATATTCTGCCTGCTATTCCTGACACAATTATTCAGACAAATTTTTTTACGCTTGACAAGCAAACTTTTATATTAGTATTCTTTGCTGTATTAATGATTTTTGCATCAATATCAATGATTAAAAAGCAAAGAGTAAAGCCGTCTCAGGAAGCATCAGTCTCAACCCTAATAATAATGGGCGTTCTGGTGGGTTTAGTGATAGGAATTTTAGGAGCCGGAGGCGGCTTTCTTATTATACCGGCTCTGGTATTATTCGGAAAATTGGATATGAAATATGCCATAGCTACATCTCTTTTCATCATAACAAGTAATTCTCTTCTAGGTTTCGTGGGAGATTTAATTAATAAAGTTCAAATTAATTATTATATTCTTGTCACTGTATCTGCATCTGCAATCATTGGTATGTTTATGGGGCTGTATTTATCAAAAAGAGTTGACGGTAAAAAACTGAAGCCGGGATTTGGCTGGTTTATTTTAATAATGGGTATTTTTATAATCACAAAAGAAATTTTCTTTAAAAGCTAAGTGAAGATGGAAAAGAAAAAGAAAAAATGGTATTCATTCGATAATATTCTGACTGCGCTGTTGGGAATTTTCATTGTATTGATGATTGTTAATCCTGCCGTAAAAGGTACGGTAATACAGGGTTTGATGAAGATTGGACTTTTTCAGCCGAGAGTTGCAGAAGAGAATACAGAAATAACAACAGAAAGCAATTATGACTATGCTGTTGCATTTCGTACAGCAGATGGAAAAG
>JAEWWO010000127.1 GCA_023396345.1 Bacteroidota bacterium | reverse complement strand
AATAAATTCAATGCCTGTAGTTCTTGTTTCATTTTCACTGAATGGAAAAACTTTAAACCCAATTTTATTATCGTTTAAATAATACAGAATTCCGGGATCCTTTTTTTCGTTTGTAATTTGAGTGTATACCCACATGGCTGATTTTTTCTCGGCGAGAATTCCATATTCTTTTTTATTTCCAATATACAAATAATAATCACTTATGAAACATCCTTTCGGCAAACTGAAATAATTACTGTATTCTGCCTGAAAAAGATTGACCTCATTATTTTTGAGCTTTAGCTCTAATGTAGATATCCATTGGTTTTTAGAAGCGTCGTAAACACTTTTTACAGCATGATTTACAATTACAACATTGTCTTTTTGAGTTGTATTATTGTCTGCTGTTTTTATGTCTGAACTGTCAAAAAATATTTTTTCAATTTTATTGATTTTATTTTCCGATAGTGAAAGATTGTCTAATACTATTCTGTTGAAATAAGAGCTGATATAAGGTGTAGTAGAAGTGAATTCAAATGATCGTGATGATTTATTTTGTTTTACTCTGTGGAGAGTAGTAGCTAACGACTTTTTATCTATAATTGTTGTTTCATCATATTTTGGAGCATATACATAAGATAGCGTTTCATTCAAAACTTTCTTGTCATACTTAAAAACGAATGTGAGGATAGCTGGTATAATAAGTATGGATAAACAGATAGAACCCATCAGTAGTTTTTTATCATATCTTGTTTTAAGATAGCTATAGTCTGTTGCTAATTTCTTTGTGTGAAGAATAAATAATAAGAATGGAGCAAGCATTAAAAAACCCAGTCCGAAAATAATTATTGCTATTATTGAAAGTGGGAGATAAGGTAAGAAAACAATAAAGAAATACAGTGTAAAACTATAAGTAATAGTTCTTGATAGAAATAAGCTTAACCTGTATGTTTTATTATGATAATTAGGAAGACAGATTACTATTGCATTGATTATGGCTATAATATAAAACCAACGGTTGCTGAAATCTCCGAAGATAAATTGTAAGTCTTTAAATTTGTTGAATAGCAATCCATTATTCAACATCAACCCTAAAATCGGAAAAATAAGTGCAACAGGAATTTTCCATATCAATGGATTCCATTTTTTAATACTATTATTTTTAGATAGCAATATATAAATCGATCTTATTAATAGAAACAGAAAAATAACGGTAGAAGTAATGATGAGAATTACAAATACATGAAAGTTAAAATCAATATCTATCACTCGCCACAAAGGCGTTATAACCTGAGTAGAAACATACACAATAGTAGGAATTGATAATGCTGCAAGAAAATTTTTCCAGAAACTTTTTTCTTCTATTCTTGGTGTAAAATGCACAACTAAAATAAAGACAGAATAAGCCAGCGTGGGCATAAGAAAACTTCCTATATAGAAAATGATATTATCAGATATCATCCACTGTGGAATGTTGAAAGGAATGATATCTTCTATATGCCGTGAATAAAAATAAATATAAGTAATGTATAGAATCAAAGCTACAATTCCATAGATATAACTAATATTTTTTTTCTTTTTGATTAATAGTAAAGCATACAACAAATTCAGTATACCTAATACCGCGAGTACACTACCAAATGCTTTCCAGTATTGAATATTTTCTTCTGTAAGCAGTGATTTTATTACGTTGTAATCTTTGGAGAAAAGAAGAAAAATGATAATGACAGGTATTGTGTTGATGAGTATCAACCATCGTGGATTTAAAATATTACGCATTTTTTAAGTATTTAGTAATGATATATTTTAATGACAAATAGAAGAGTATCAGAAAGAATAAATTATTTAATACACCTAAAGACTGATGCAGTATTTCAGGATTAATTTTTATGTAATGAGAAAGATTCTTCTGTAAGTATATTGAAGTTATTATTCGCGCTGAGTTAGTAATAATGGTAAGAATATAAGCAACAATCAAGCTCATTAATATGCCTGCCATTGTATGTTTTCTATTCCTGAAAATTTTAACCATTAACAAGCTGATTACTAAATAAAATATCAGCCAAAGATTGTAACCCGAACATGATTTGTCGATAAGAATATTTAGTGTTTCGTAGTAATAACCTTTCCCGTAAATATACTGTGATGGCAAACCTGTAACTGTTTCAATAATAGAGTTATAAGCTGACAGAAAAATCTTTAAATCATCTGCATTCAACAAAATATATGCATATTTTAATAGAATAAAGATGCAACCTGTAATAAAGTATAATATCTGGTTTTTATTCATTATTTTTTATTTTAAAAGTACTTTGAAATACAAAGTAAAAACATAAAAAAATATTCAGTTTATTTACCTATTAATTTTTCCAGCGCGTTAATATGATTTTCAAACGCCGTACGTCCCATTCTGGTTACAGCATAAGAAGTTTTAGGTTTTCTTGATACAAACTCTTTTTTCACTTTTATATATTTTTTCTTTTCCAGAGCAGATATGTGGCTGGCGAGATTCCCATCCGTTACTTGCAGATGTTCTTTCAGTTCATTAAATTCAACCCATTCGTTCACCATCAGTACAGACATAATGCCCAGCCGAACCCTGCTTTCAAAATCTTTATTTAATGCTTGTACAATACTCATTTTTACCGGGTTTTATTCATTCACTTTTTCATATTTCTTATACATTACCACGCCATAGATAATGTGCAGTAAACCAAAGCCAATTGCCCACGACACCAATCCGTAACCTACAAAGAAAGAAGTAATAATACCCAGCGCTATTTCTACATATCCCAGATTTTTAATATCACCATATGTATATTTTGAAGCGTTTACAAGAGAGAGTCCATAAAATATGAGCGTTGCAGGTGCCAGTAAATAAAACAGTCCGTGGTACAATAAAGCTATGCAAAATAAGCCGCCTGTTATTAAAGGAACAAACAAAGCACTCAGCAGATTTTTAGTTGTTTTGTTCCAGATAGTCAGATTATTTTTTTTGCTTTTCCTTATCGTAAAATATATAATTGTACTTAAAGCTGCTACAAGAACTACTGCCGCCAATACTATAAACTGATTGATTAATTCCTGAGAATATATATTTCTTTTTCCGTCAAAATAATCAATATTATTCGAGCGAAACAAATAGTAGGCTACTCCTGCACCCGCAAGCGCAGTCATTCCGGCTCCTATGCCTGAAGCACCACTTAAAGAAATAAATCTGGAGGAGCGTTCCATCATGCTCCTGATTTGTGCCAGATCCTGCTGATGTTTTTCTTTCATAAAAAAGTACTTTGAATTACAAAGTTAATAATCTTGATTTATTTTCCAAATATTTACAATAAAAATTTATCTTCGAAATAACTTCTTATCCATTTTGCATTTTCAATAGCACCAAGATTCCCTGTATTATTAAAAGCGCAATAGATGGTTTGCTGATGTTCTTTTTGTTTAATTATTTTATCAGCTATTCTCTGTAATTCCTGTTCGGAATATGTAGAAAAATATAAAAGTGGAATTCCGTGAAAACGATAGTACAAAGGATCGGAAGTGTTAATTATATCATCATTTAATTCCGGAAAACTCACGCTGCAAAATACAATGTTATTTTCTTCGAAAGCTTTATATACATTATGGTTCCACCAGCTTGGATGACGCAATTCGAATACGGTTGTAAAATTTTTATTTACAGAATTAATAATCATTTCAAGATTATATTCTGAGAAATGATAAGAAGGAGGCATTTGAAAAATAATACATCCTAATTTATCCTTCAATCCTTCATTGCATACATCATAAAATTGATTAATAAGCTCTTTGCAGTCTTTTAGTTTTTTATAATGAGTAATAATGCGAGGTGCTTTTACGACAAAAGTAAAATCCTTAGGCGCCTTGCTGTACCACGATTGCAGATTTTTTAGTTGTGGGAAATTATAAAAAGTATTATTTAGTTCCAACATTGAAAATTGTGTGGTATAAAAATTAAACCAATCTTTAGCCGGCAAGCCTTTAGGATAAAAATTTTCTTTCCATTCGCGATAACTATATCCGGAGCAACCTATATGAAATTGCATATACATGTTTTTAAAATAATTAATTAATAAATTTCTACAGTTACATCCAAAGGAGTAAATGTATAATTTGTATTAAAATATTGATTCTCAATAATTAAAGTTAACTAATCCTGAGATACTTTGATTTAAAAGCTTATTTTTAAAACTAAAATATAACAAATGAAAGTATTGGTGATTTTGGGACATCCGCGAAAAGACAGCTATTGTGCAGCTTTGGCAAACGAATATATAAAAGGTGCGGAAGATGCAGGTGCAATAGTCAAGACATTAATACTTGCAGAAATGAATTTTCAGATGAATGTTGTGGTTCCGTCTCCTCAGCATCAGTATCTCGAAGAAAATATTTTGAGAGCCAAAGAATTAATTACATGGTCAGAACATCTGGTTTTTGTATATCCTACTTGGTGGGGAAATATGCCTGCATTGTTAAAGGCATTTCTCGACAGAACTATAATGCCCGGTTTCGCTTTCAGAGAATTGCAGCCGGATGCTTACGATAAATTGTTGAAAGGACGCAGCGCTCAACTAATAACTACAATGGATACACCATTGTTTGTGTATAAACTTTTTTACGGATCGCCCGGCACTAAAGCTTTAGAGAATGCTACACTAAAGTTTTGCGGAGTATCTCCTGTACGAAAATTATATTTTACACCCATCAAACATTCAGGGGAAGAACAAAAACAAAAATGGTTACAGCAAACCTACAGACAGGGAAAGGCTTTGCAATATGGAGTTTTATCACCATGGGAAAAGTTTTGGAAAAAAGCTGGTCCATGGGTGCAGGCAATAAGATTACAGTTTTATCCCATGACTTTTTTTGCTTATGGTATTGGAGCTTTTGCCGCAGATGTAATGGGTTACGGCTTTAGCTGGTTTATATTTTTG
>JAEWWO010000125.1 GCA_023396345.1 Bacteroidota bacterium | reverse complement strand
TGCATCGTCGTGTATTGTTTGGAATGAATGAGCTGGGCAATCACAGCAATAAACCCTATAAAAAATCTGCTCGTATTGTCGGTGAGGTAATGGGTAAGTACCATCCGCACGGCGACTTATCCATATACGATACGCTGGTGCGTATGGCACAGGATTTTACTTTAAGATATCCCCTGGCTGACGGACAGGGTAACTTTGGTACACAGGATGGTGACCCTCCTGCGGCAATGCGTTATACGGAGGTACGATTGCAAAAAATGGCAGAACATATTCTGGACGATATCGAAAAAGATACAGTTGATTTTCAATTGAATTTCGATGATTCGTTGCAGGAGCCAACCGTACTGCCAACCAAAATACCTCAGTTGCTGGTAAACGGTTCCAGCGGTATCGCTGTGGGGATGGCTACCAATATGATGCCGCACAATCTGAACGAAGTGGCAGATGGATGTATAGCACTGATTGATTCAAGAATAGCAGGCGATGAACTGGATGTGGATGGCTTAATCAATTATGTAAAGGCGCCGGATTTCCCTACGGGAGGCATTATTTACGGAATGGAAGGCGTAGTACAGGCAATGCGTACCGGTAGAGGACGTGTTGTTTTACGCGGTAAATGTCATGTAGAAACCAAGGATAGCGGCAGAGAAAAAATTATCATTACAGAAGTGCCGTATCAGGTAAGCCTCGACGGACTTACCGACAAGATAGGTCAGTTGGCAAATAATAAAGTTATTGAAGGCATTGCTTATGTGAACAACGAAACCAGTAAGCGTGGCGGTATAAGAATCGTTGTTGAGCTGAAGAGAGATGCGGTTGCAAATGTTGTTATCAATCAGTTGTACAAATATTCTGAACTGCAAACCAGCTTTGGTATAAACAACGTTGCCATTGTAAAAGGAAGACCCAAAACCCTGAATCTGAAAGAGCTGATTAGTGAGTTTGTAGATTTCAGAATGGAAGTAATCGTTCGCCGTTCAAGGTTTGAGCTCAACAAAGCAAAAGAAAGAGCACATTTACTGAAAGGCTTCCTGATTGCACTGGATAATCTGGATCAGGTTATCAGCATTATCAGAGGTTCTGCTACTCCGGACGAAGCTAAAGAAAATCTTATCAACGCAAATCTTACTTTAAAGGCTGAGCATGCTATTAAGCTTTTGGGTGAAGATGAAGTAGGTAAACCGCTTGATGAAGCTCAGGCAAAAGCCATACTGGAATTGCGTTTGCAAAGACTTACGGGTCTGGAAAGAGATAAAATTAAAGCTGAGTTTGAAGAGATAATGAAAACCATTGCTCATCTCAATAAATTATTGTCTGATGAGAATATGAGATACGAAGTTATCAAAGAAGAACTTCTTGAAGTAAAAGAAAAATTTGGAGATGAACGCAGAACATACATTGAATATCTGGCAAATGAAATCAGCATAGAAGATTTGATAGATGATGAAGATGTAGTTATCACCATATCCAATCTGGGGTATATAAAAAGAACGCCCGCTACAGATTATCGTCAGCAACGACGCGGCGGCACCGGCAGTAAAGGTGCGGGTACCAAGCAGGAAGACTATGTAAACAATCTTTTTGTGGCATCCAATCACGATACCATGTTGTTCTTTACCGAAAAAGGAAGATGCTTCTGGCTAAGAGTTTATGAAATTCCGGAAGGTGAGAAAAACGGCAAAGGCAGAGCCATTCAGAATATGATACAATTGCCGCCGGACGACAAAGTAAAAACCATTATCAATGTTAAGAAATTAGCTGATAAGGAATATACCGAGGCGCATTATATATTACTTTGTACAAAGAAAGGTATCATCAAAAAAACAAAACTCGCAGACTTCAGCCGTCCGAGAGCCAATGGAGTAAATGCCATCACTATTAACGAGGGTGATGAATTGCTGGAAGCAATCATTACTAACGGCGAATGCGAAATTATGCTCGCTGTAAAATCCGGTCGCGCTATCCGATTCCATGAATCAAAAGTAAGACCTACCGGAAGAGGAGCGATAGGCGTTACGGGAATTGAAGTAGACGACCAGAATGATGAAGTAGTTGGTATGATTTGTGTGCCTCAGGAACATGAGCATATCAGCGTATTGGTAGTGAGTGAAAAAGGATATGGCAAACGCACAAAAATATCCGACGAGAACGGAGAAGATATTTACAGAGTTACCAACAGAGGAGGTAAAGGTGTTAAAACTATGAATGTAACTGAAAAAGTAGGTAAACTTGTAGGTATTTTAGATGTCATAGATGGTGAAGATTTATTGATTACCTGTAAGTCGGGAATTACTATAAGGACTGCAGTATCCAGTATTAAAATGTCCGGCAGAAATACGCAGGGTGTGATTTTAATAAAATTAGGAGAAGGGGATGCAATAGCGGCAATTTCTAAAATTCAGGAAACGGAAGAGGAGATTGCAGAAGCAGAAGATGCAACAGTTGAAAACACTTCTGCGGACGATGTTGATGTGCAGGATGCTGCGGATGAAAGCAACGATAATCCTTCGGAAGGGGATAAAGAAAATAACAGTTCAGAAGAAGAATAAGAATAGAATTTTAAAATGTTTTTGTAGTTTTGGATTAAATTATCTTTAATTATTCTGAGAAAACCTTTTACTGTTCTATATCATAAAAATATATAAATAAAGGATTTAACTTTGAATATAATTTAATATCTAAAACTTAATAAATTAAAAAAAAGACAAATGAAGAAAGTACTTTTCACAATGAGTTTTCTGTCATTAGGCTTAGGCGTTTTTGCTCAAAAGTTTAATGATACCGAAACTTTTAAACTTCAGCGAATGATTTTCGCAGAAAAAGATCAGCAAAAAAGTCTTGAGGATGCAAAAAATAGTATAGATAAAATGGCCGCAGATCCTCAAAACGCCGGTAACAACAAGTTAGATATGTACCGATTGATGACCTACGGCAGAATATTTATAGATACTACTTTACATGCAAAACATCCGGATGCGGGTGATGTTGCATATGGTATTTTTAAAACACATGAAGCAGCGTTTGGAGCAGATACTGCTAAATTCAATGCTTTGTTGAAAGATGAAAACTTTGCAGGTGTAGATGGAGTAAACAATATTTATGTAAGAAACTTTAATCTGGCATTAAAAGACTTTAACAGTCAGGATTACGCGGCTGCTTATCAGCATTTCAGCAGAGCAGAAGAAATGTCAGAATTTTTGCTTAAAAACGGATTTTCAGGAAACAAGAATGCAATAGATACCACTACCGTTTTATATACAGCTTATGCTGCACAAAACCTTTCTGTAAATGATCCTAAGTATGCTGACACAGCCGCTGCATATTACAAGAAGTTAATGGTTGACAGAGATGTAGTAACTTCGGAAATGGCTGCTGCATATCAGTTCATGATTGACAGAGCTCTTAATCAGAAAGATAAAGCAACTGCGCAAAAACTGATTCCTGTTGCAAAACAAAATTTCCCTGACTTTGCTGCTAACTGGGCAAAATATGAAATGGATTTCATCGCTCTTGATGCAAACGTTTCAGACCTTGTAAAAAAATATAAAGATGCAGACGCTGCAGGAAATTTGGATGAAAACGGATATTTAAACTTTGCAGAAACATTATCCGGTAAAGATGTTGATGAACTTCCTGCTGAACAAATGGTAGAAGCGAAAAGCGCAGGAGCAGAAGCTTATGGCAAACTGTTCCAAAAAACCAATAATTATTTGTATGCACTGAATGCTGCAATCGTAAACTATCAGATATACTATCATCTGGAAGATGAATTCCGCGCCAATACCGGTCAGGGTGCTGACTTAAAGGCTAAGAGAGATGCCATTGTAGCAAAACAACAAGAGATGAGTGATGCA
>JAEWWO010000355.1 GCA_023396345.1 Bacteroidota bacterium | reverse complement strand
GCATTACCCAGGTAGCCTTAGCATTTGTTTTGGGAACTTTTTTAAACGGAGATTTTTCAATAACCAGCGGTTGTAGCTTTGCATAAATTTCCTTTAAACTTTTATCGCTGAATCCTGTGCCTGTATGCCCGCAGAAAACAAGTTCATTATTTTCGTATTTTCCCAATAATAAAGAACCAAATTTTTGTCTGGAACCTTTTGGTGCTGTATATCCGCATATAACAACTTCATCTGTTTGCAGGATTTTAATCTTAAGCCACTCCGAGCTTCTTACTCCCTTGTTATAAGTGCTGTCAATTCTTTTAGCAATGATACCTTCAAGCCCTATGCTTTCGGCAGCTTTAAAAAAGTCTTTTCCTTTTTCAATAATATGATCGTGATATTTTATTGTTTCATATTCGTGTAAGGCATTTTTCAGCAGTTCTTTTCGCTGAAGATACGAGAGCTCTTCAGTAGAATGTCCGTTGAGCCATAATAAGTCGAACACCTGATAAATCAAATCTGCATCAGGATATTTTTCTATATTTTGCAACCATTGAAAATTTGGTTTTCCTGTATCATCATATGCTACAATTTCACCATCCAGAATCATTTCGTGATCCTGTAAATTCAAATGATTCGTAATTTTCTTGAAGCGTTCTGTAAAGTCCAGCCCATTGCGGGAGTAAAGCTTTGGCTGCTTGCGTAAATCGGCTATGGCACGGTAACCATCCCATTTTATTTCAAAAGCCCACTCTTTATCATCAAACGCCGAAGATGCAGTCTGGCAAAGCATCGGTGTTATAAATGTTTTTAATTTTTTGATACCTGCAAGACCAGGTGCATAATTTTTATACCCTTTTATTGTTGAGGATTCTGATTTTATTTTATTTTTTTCTTCTAAATAAGCATTTACTTTAGAATCGGGAGGCACATGTTCTTCTGCGTTGTAATAATCTGTAGCATAAGCGTCTTTGTGTTTTATTAGCAACCACGAATTATCATCCGTATTCTTAATTTTTACGAGAGCAAATTCACCTTTTAATTTTTTTCCGTGCACAATAAATTTTAAAGATTCGTTGTGCAGTTGCGCCTGCATAATTATATCATCGGCTTTACCTTTTATTTTCTCAATAGGTTCATAGGTGCCTTCGTCCCATATTTCTACTTCGCCGGCTCCGTAATTACCTTTGGGAATAGTGCCTTCAAATGTTCTGTAAGAAAAAGGATGATCTTCTACTTTCATTGCCAGGCGTTTGTCCTGAGGATTTAAAGAAGGACCTTTTGGCACAGCCCAACTTTTGAGTACACCATCCATTTCTAATCTAAAATCGTAATGCAACCGCGATGCTGCATGTCGCTGAACCACAAACTTAAGACTGCCCTTTGAAACAGCTTTGCTTCCTTTGGGTTCTGCCGTTTGCTTAAAATCGCGCTTATTGTTGTATTCTTTTAAAGACATAGTAACACTGTGCGAGTTTTTGAATCTCTACCCTGTCTGTTTTTTTCCTTCTTGCAGACTGGCTTTCAGAAGTGCCATCAAATCTTTAGCTTTTTCAGTTTTCTGTTTTTGAGTAGGTGGTTTAATACTTTCTCCTTTCGCTTTCTTTTTTATTATTTTCATCAAATCTTCTGCATAAGTGTCTTCATATTTTTTCGGGTCAAAAGTTGTAGCAAGTTGTTTGATTAAAGTTTCTGCCATCTTCATTTCTTCAGCATTTGTTCTTTTGTTGGCAGGCAGTTTAAGTTCTGCATATTCTCTTATTTCTTCGGGAAAGCGCATACGGTTTACCATCAGCACTTCATCGTCGTAAGGACGTACCAGACAAAGAATTTCTTTTTCACGAAGAATAAAAGTTCCAATGCCGGCCATTTTTGTTTTAGTCAATGCCTTGAGTAAAAGTCGGTAAGCATCCTCTCCGTTTTTTTGCGGTTCAAGAAAATACGGTGTTTCAAAATAGGCAGGGTCTATTTCGTCATGTTTCACAAATTGTTTTATAGTAAGAATTTTAGATTTTTCAGGACTTACTGCATCAAAATCTTCGTCAGTAAGCACCACATATTCGTCTTCCATCTTATATCCTTTTACTATATTTTCGTAAGCAACTTCTTTACCTGTTTTTTCATTTATCCGTTTAAAACGAATATTACTGTAGTCTGCCTTGTCAAGCATATCCAAGTCTAAGCTACTGTCTTCACTTGCAGAGTATAGTTTTACAGGAATATTCACCAGACCGAAACCAATTGCGCCGTTCCAGATAGATCTCATTTTAGTTTATTTATAGTTAAAAACTAAAGTATTGCAAATGCATTGCCATGCTTGGTATGCAGCCGTTAAATTTGATGAAAATTTAAAACAAACAATTTGCTTTCTCATGCTTTATCTTTTTTTTATCATATATTAAATTCTTATGTAATAATTTTGCAGCCTAATTAACAGTAGTATATATGTGGTTTTTACAATCTAACGGAGAACAAATTAAAGAAGAAGTAAAAGAGAATGTTCAGGAAATGAAGTCAGGCTTTGAGAATGCCTGGGATAAAATGTGGGATAAAGTTGACTCCTGGAAAGATGGTCTTATCACAAATATTCCGAATATTATTATTGCCGTAGTTGTATTCACTATTACTGTTTTTATATCGCGATATGTATATAAGCTTGCCATGCGCTTGTTGCGTAAAAATTCTATGCAGCATTCTGCCAAAAAAGTTATAGCCAGAGTGTCTTCTATTTTTGTGGTATTACTCGGATTGTTTTTAGCCTTACTGGTGTTGAATTTAAACAATGTGGTTACTACGCTGCTTACAGGTGCGGGTGTTGCAGGTTTGGTGGTGGGCCTGGCTTTGCAGGATACGCTTACCAACACTTTTTCAGGTATTACCCTATCCGTCATAAAACAAGTGAAGATTGGCGACTGGATTGAATGTAACGGCTATGAAGGCGAAGTGGTAGACATTGATTTCAGAGTAACAACACTGCGCGAAGTGGATAATAATATTGTATTAATGCCCAACAAAATGGTGATAAACAATGTGGTAAAAAATACTTCCATTGCACAACAGAAACGCGTGATACTAAAGTGTGGTGTGGCTTATGGCTCCGATTTGCAACAAGTGCAAACCATTGTACTGGACTTAGTTCAGAATAAAGTTGAAAAATTACTGAAAGATAAAGATGTGTTGTTTGTGTTCAGAGAATTCGGTGACAGTTCTATAAATTTTGAATTAAGATATTATGTTGATACTCCTTCGGTTATAGAAGCTATGAAAATTAAAAGTGATTTTATGATTGATATGAAGAAAGCCTTTGATGAAAATGATATTGAAATCCCCTTCCCTATGCGCACACTGGATATACCAAAAGAAACATTGAAGGTGTTGGCTAACCAAAGCCATGCACAAACCGATGATGATAAGGACAAAGACAATGTATAAAATAAAAGCACAGTTTTTATACTGTGCTTTTTTGTGATCCCGTTTGCAGGCCTGGCGCTTAGTGTTAATCAAGTTGAAGCTTGGAATAAAAAAATAAATTGGATAATATTACCTAATTAGATAACTTTGTGCAAAATGGACAGTCTAAGGAATGTCGTAAGAAAAATTAAAATCTACGGAAACGATTATTGGGAATTTTATCATGCACAAAATAGCAAGGTAAAAGAAAGGATTAACTGGACTATTAATTTGATACTGACAACTTCTATTATTCCTGAAAAGTATTTTAAGCATATAGAAGGTCAAGAAGGATTATATGAAATAAGAATCAGTGCAGGAAGTAACATTTTTAGAATATTTTGTTTTTTCGATGCAGGAAACTTGATAATTGTATTAAACGGTTTTCAGAAGAAGACACAGAAAACACCCAAAAAAGAAATAGAACGAGCGGTTAAACTTAAAAAAGATTATTATGAACAAAAACAATAAACTAATTGATTTTGAAGACTTTCTAAACAGTGAATACGGAGAGAAGGGAACAGAGAAAAGAGACAGGTTCGAACAAGGTTTTGAGGCTTTTAAGCTTGGTGCAATGCTACAGGAATTGCGTAGCCAAAGTAATATGACTCAACAGCAGTTAGCCGAGAAATGTGGTACTACCAAAAACTATATTTCAAGGATAGAAAATAATGCAAGTGATATAAGATTATCTACTCTTATGCGAATCATAAATGAAGGATTTGACAGAAAATTGAAACTAAAAGTAGAAATACAATAAGTGTAATATAATGAAATAACTGTAAAGAAAAGTATCAATAATGAGACTGTTTGGGCTATGTTATATACAAAGCCCTTTTTTTGTAAACAACAATACTTCGGGGAAAAGTAAATATGATTATTTGAAATACAATAAGTGTAAAATAATAAAATAACTGTAAAGAAAAGTGCCATAATTGGCAGTGTTTGAACTATGTTATATACAAAGTTCAAGATTACCTTACAACAGATTCATCCGAATTTTCTCTTTTCCTCAATCGGCAAAGGTAAGAAAGCTGAACACGAAACCGCCTTGCTGACAAAAAGACTACGGCATAAAAGCCCTAAAATTTGAAAGTTGATATCTTGTCTTACCTAAGCACAAAACGTCAAAAAAAACATCCCTGCGTGCCTTGCCGGCAATAATTATTTTTTTATAAAATGAACTTTTCTCATAGGCAATTATTTCCGTCTCTGCACTCGGCAAGTTTTTTTGACCCACAGACAAAAAATCTCCTTTTCAAATCTTGCTACGCTCAATTTATTCCGTTTCCTTTTTGTCTTTCGTATTCAACTTGCCTTGTAAACGCCTAAGAGGAAATGAGAAAAGGTATAATG
>JAEWWO010000262.1 GCA_023396345.1 Bacteroidota bacterium | reverse complement strand
GGATGGTATAATTATTCCAACCGGATCGTTGGTTGCAATGGTTCCTGCCATTAATGGTTCAGACACGCTTTCTTTTGATGGTGCTTATTCTTCGGCAAATAATTTTATGGCATTCAATGCCAACAGCAACAGAATTAAGTACGAAGAAAATAACATTAACAATCTCAATCTTAATTTACTTACAGAAAATGACAGCATTAAGCTGGCGGCGAATGTTGATAATGTTTTGACAGAGTCTCTTAAACTATTCAAAACCGGATTAAACGCCAGTGTATCTAACGATGTGTTGGTTTTCAATGCCGCCTCAAACGATGCGGAAGACAAAATCTGGTATGCTTTGGGTGGACAGATGACAACAGAAAACAATGCGTATAATCTTTCTCTTAAACCGGAAGGTTTTGTGCTCGACTATGAAAACTGGACAGTTGCGCCGGATAATCTTTTACGCTACAGCGCCACGGATGGTATTTATGCAAGAAACTTTACCATCAGCAACAACGAGCAGTCTCTTTCTTTAAACAGTGAAAATACAATGCCGAATGCTCCGCTGAATGCTGCATTCAACAACTTTAAAATAAGTACCATTACCAATATTGCCAATCAAACAGAAATTCCTGTAGAAGGCACTATTAATGGTACTGCGCAGGCAAGAGATATTCTTAAACAACCATTGTTTGTATCTAATTTAAGGGTTGATGACATTTCTTATGCAAATGATACCATCGGAAATTTGGCAATAGATGTAAATAACAATAAGGCTCCCAATATTTACTCTGCTAATATTGTTTTGAGCGGACAGGGTAACGATGCTTCTGTTGTTGGTGATTTCTTCCTGGAAGGACAAAGACTTGATTTGGTTTTTGATGCACGTAGATTGATGCTCGCTGCAGTAAAACCATTCGCAGGAGAAAACCTGACAGATATTGGCGGATATGCTACATCAAGAATTGACATTGGCGGAACAGTAAGCAATCCTCAGATAGACGGATTTATTAATTTTGATACGGCTTATGTAATTCCATTTGTAACCGGTGAAAAGCTAACTTTCAACAATCAGAGAATTACTGTTTCTCCTACAGGTTTAGACCTCAACAATTTTGCCCTTACAGATACAAGAGGAAATAATCTGGAAGTTGACGGAGATATACTCATGAACAACTTCTCTGATTTTAATTTCGATTTATATATTGTTGCAAATGATTTTCAGGCAGTGAATGCCGAGCCCGCAGATAAACGCATCATGTTTGGCACCTTAAATCTGGATATGGATATGATGTTGCTGGGCGATGTACAATCTCCGTTCCTGAGAGGTAATGTACGCATTAATGAAAATACCGATTTCAATATGCTGATGCCAAGCGGAGACCCCGAAATTGAAGAGAGAGAAGGCGTGGTAATATTTGTAGAAAAAGAAAAACAGGAAGAATACATCCGTCAATTACTGGCTCAGCAAGATTCTTTAGCCGGCAACACCAACTTTAAAGGAATGGATGTATTTGTAAATATTGAAACAGATTCTGCCGCACAACTTTCTCTGGTAATGGATCCCAGAACCGGAGATGCCCTTACTTTAAAAGGTCTTGCCAGTCTGGATTTCGGAATTGACAGAAGCGGTAAAATGAGCATGACAGGAAGCTATGTTTTAAATCACGGATATTACAATTTATCTTTTGCATTCATTAAAAAAAGATTTGAAATAGAGCCGGGCAGCACCATCATATGGACAGGAGATCCGCTCACTGCCAATGTAGATTTGCTGGCAACCCTACCGGTAAATACAGCTCCTATTGATTTGATAGCACAACAATCAACCAATGTTGAACCAAGATACAATCAGCTTTTACCGTTTGATGTGCATCTGAATGTAAACGGAGAATTAATGAAACCCGAAGTTTCGTTTGACATTGTTTTGCCCGAAGAAACTTCTGCACAATGGCCACTGGTAGAAACAAAACTTGCTGAGCTCAGAACCAACGTTTCTGAAATGAACAAACAGGTTTTTGCACTGATGCTTTTAGGCAGATTTGTTGGACCTAACCCACTTGAAAGCGCCGGACCTCCTATGAACATTGGCAATATGGCGCGCCAGTCTGTAAGCAATCTGCTTACACAGGAATTGAATAAACTGGCTGACGGATTGGTGAAAGACTTTGACTTAAACTTTGGATTAAGTACCGGTACAGACTATTCAACAGGAACAGCTATTGACAGAACAGACTTATCGGTTGGACTTTCTAAACGATTGCTCAACGACAGACTTACCGTTTCTGTAGGTAGTAATTTTGCATTAGGTGGAACGGCCGCCAATCAGACGGCAACCAACATTGCCGGTGATGTTAGTATTGATTATATGCTTACCGATGATGGACGTTATCGCGTACGCGCTTACAGAAGAAATATATACGAAGGGGTGATTGAAGGACAGGTGGTACGTACCGGATTAGCCTTTGCACTTACCGTAAATTACGATGAATTTAAAGAAGTATTCTCACGACCAAAAAACAAAAAATTCTTCAGACGCATAAGAAAAGAACAAGAAAAAGAAGTGAAGAAAGAAGAAACAGAACGCCAGTTTGAAATGAATCAACGTAAGGTAGAAGAAGGTTTGTAAAAACAAAAGTGAAAAAATGATTAATGCAATAAAAAATATTATTTGCTTTTTAATATTTGCAGTATTTTTTATATCCTGTAGTGTAACTAAGAGTCTGAAAGACGGACAGAAATTATACACAGGCTCTGATGTTTCCGTACATAAATATGACAGCTCTAAAGTAGGAGACGAAGAACTGGAAGAAGAATTGGAAGCTTTGATAAGACCCAGACCAAACTCCAAAATACTGGGCATTCCCTATAAGCTTATGATATTCAATGCCATTGGCGAACCCAAAAAGAAAGATGGTTTCTGGGCAAGAATGCGTAATAAATATGGTGAAGCTCCTGTAACTATTTCGGATGCCGCTTTCGAAAAAAACAGACAAATAATTGGCAATCGCTTAGAAAATCGCGGCTACTTTCAGAATACTGTAATTCTTGATTCTGTAGTAAAAGATAAAAAAATTCAGGGTATTTTTGATGCTTATGTGGGAGACCAATATACCTTCCGCAATTATACATTTACACTGGACTCCAACACTATCGGAAAAGATATTGCAAGAATTGCCCGCTGGATGCCAAGAGCGAGAAAAGGAGATCCTTACAACCTTGAAACCATCAAAGCCGACAGAGAAAGAATAGATAATCATTTAAAGCAAAGAGGATATTATTATTTCAACCCTGACTATCTCGTTGCTTATGTAGACTCCACAGTGGGTAATCATGAGGTGGATGTAAACTATCAAATTAAAGTAGGAACTCCGGAATTTGCATCGCAACCTTATCATATAAAAAATATTTATGTGTTTGCAGATTTTGATCTTACACAAGACACTTCATTTCTGTTGAGTGATGCTAAACTCACCGCTTCATTAGATACTTCAAAACATCTTCATATTATAGATCCGGAAAATAAATTTAAACCAAGCGTTTTCGAAAGAACTCTGGGTTTTAAACCCGGAGATTTATACAGCAGAAGTGCTCACAGTCTTGCACTCAACAGGCTTACCAATCTTGGCGTATTCAAGTTCGTACGGGCTACTTTCGAAGAAGATACCGATTCTTTAAATACAGAGAATTTGCTGAATACATTTTACTTTCTTACTCCTGAGCAAAAAAAATCAATCAGGTTTGAAGTGTCCGGATTCACAAAATCCAACAACTCCAATGGTGCGGAATTATCTGTAAACTGGAGAAACAGAAATCTTTTCAGAGGGGCTGAAGACTTTAGAGTACGCGCTTACGGAAGTGTGGAACAGCAGGTAATGAGCGGCATCAAAAATATTGGTACCCGCAAATTCGGTGGCGAAGCTACGCTGGCAATTCCGCGGATTGTAGGACCAATAAAATTCAGATCGGCAGATGCATTCTTACCCAAAACCCAAATCACTCTTGGCTATGAAAGGTTTATCAGAACAGACCAATACAGCCTTAATTCTTTTAATGCAAATTATGCCTATATCTGGAAACCAAAAGTTGAAACAGAGCACAAATTGGATGTATTAAATTTTGTGTATGTAAGACCAAGCAACATAGACAGTGCATTCCAACAAAGATTAGATACCAATGTTATTTTAAGAAGAAGTATAGAACAACAGTTTATCATCGGTTCAATACATAACTTTACTTACAGCACTTTAGCTCTTTCCAATAACAGAAGAAAACATAACTTCTTCCTTAATACAAATGTAGATATCGCAGGTAATTTATTGGGATTGATTACAAAAGCAGATGCGGCTAATGACGAAATACAAAACATTTTTAAAATACCCTTTGCACAATATTTAAGAGGTGAAATAGACTTCAGGCATTATGTACAACTCACTCGTACTATGCAACTGGCAAGCCGTGCGTTGGTAGGAGCTGGTTATGCTTACGGAAACAGCCAGACACTTCCGTTTGTAAAGAGTTTCTTTGCGGGAGGACCAAATGACTTGCGTGCTTTTCAAATCCGATCTGTGGGACCGGGAAGCTATTATGCAGGCAATCCAAGACTCAACAATATATATGTAGGCGACCAGCCGGGCGAAATGAAAATTTTAGTAAGTACAGAACTTAGAAAAAAATTTGGTAGTTATATTGAACTTGCCGGATTTGTAGATATAGGAAATATCTGGCTTTTAAGAGAAGATCCAACACGTCCGGGAGGTAAAATATCTTCTGACTTTTTAAAAGAATTTGCAATTGGAGCAGGACCGGGACTTCGTGTAGACCTTAGTATTTTACTTCTTCGTCTTGATATAGGCGTACCTTTAAGAGGTCCTGTGCACGGAGAAAACCGCATAGACTGGAACTTCAGCAGAATGGACTGGAACTGGTTGCGTCAAAACTGGGTCTGGAATATATCTATCGGATATCCTTTCTAATATTTTCAATCATTTATCTACACATCTGATTTATTAAAAAATAAATCATCAATTTTTTATTTTGTATAAACGTAATTTATACGAATTAGTTACATTTGTTTAGTGAAAGCAACGATAAAAGAACCGCAGAAATATTATCTTAACGAAGAACAGGAAAAGAAAGAGATATTAAGGAACTACAGAGCCTTAATGAAAACGTTGCGTCCTAATCTGAAAAAAGGAGATAAAGAACTTTTGCGCAATGCTTTTGAAATGGCAGCAGAAGCCCATGAAGAAATGCGTCGCAAAAGCGGAGAACCTTATATTCTGCATCCACTGGCAGTTGCTATGATTTGTGTGGAGGAAATTGGACTGGGCGTAAGAAGCGCAATCTGCGCACTCCTTCACGACACTGTTGAGGATACGCACATCTCCCTCGAAGATATACAAAGAGAATTTGGAAATGAAATTGCAAAAATTGTAGACGGACTTACTAAAATATCTTCTGTATCCGACAACAGTACTTCTTCGCAACAGGCAGAAAACTTCAAAAAAATTCTACTTACACTTACCGATGATCCGCGTGTAATATTGATTAAACTTGCCGACAGGCTGCACAATATGCGCACACTGGATTTTATGAAAACGGAGAAGCAATTAAAAATTGCCAGTGAGACTATTTTTGTTTATGCGCCGCTTGCACACAGAATGGGTTTGTATGAGATCAAAACTGAAATGGAAGATCTTGCCATGAAATACATGGAGCCCGATAAGTATAAGGAAATTGCTAAAAAGCTTGCAGAGACTAAGAGAGAGCGTAATAGGTACATAAATGAATTCATAAAACCCATCAGAGAAAAACTCGAAAGAGGTGGTTTTAATTTTGAAATATACGGCAGACCGAAAAGTATTCACTCCATTTGGAATAAAATGAAAAAGAAAGGAGTGGAGTTTGAAGAAGTGTATGATCTCTTTGCCATCCGGGTAATTGTTGACTCTGAACAGAACAAAGAAAAAGAAGATTGCTGGAAAGTATATTCCATGATTACCGATGAATATACTCCTTCTCCCGAACGGTTAAGAGACTGGCTAAGCAATCCTAAAAACAATGGATACGAAGCTTTGCATACAACGGTGATGGGTCCGCAGGGTAAATGGGTAGAAGTGCAGATACGCAGCAGAAGAATGAATGAAATTGCAGAGAAAGGACTTGCCGCACATTACAAATATAAAGAAGATACAACCACTCAGGAAGAAGACCGTTTTGAAAAATGGTTCTCACAAATCAGAGAAGCGATGAGCAGCGGCTCTGACAGTGTAGACTTTCTTCAGGATTTTAAAACAAGTTTTCTTGCTGAAGAAATTTATGTGTACACACCTAAAGGCGAAGTAAAAATGTTACCTGTAGGCTCCACAGCGCTTGACTTTGCTTTTAGCATACACACCGCCGTAGGCTCGCAATGCATTGGCGCAAAAGTAAACCACCGACTGGTGCCGATTGGGCATAAACTCAGAAGCGGCGATCAGGTAGAAATCATCACCAGCCAGAAACAAAAACCTACGGAAGACTGGCTGAATTTTGTTGTTACGGCTAAAGCCAAAAACAAAATTAAAGATGCATTAAAAGAAGAAAAAAGAAAAATAGCAGAAGACGGTAAGTACACATTAATGCGCAAGCTCGATAACATTGGCGCTGCATTTTCTGCACACAATATTGAAGAGCTGTATATGTTTTATAAACTTAATTCTCAGCTCGATCTTTTCTATCAGATTGCTACAAAAAAAATAGACCTTAAAGAGCTCAAGGAATTTAAAGTAATCGGCGATAAGATTGAATTGCCGCGCCCTACAAAAGCTCAGCATCAGGAAGTTTTTGAAGATAAGGCACAAACCTTCAGTAAGAAAGATTCGGAGCTGATTATCTTTGGAGAAAGCAGCGATAAAATTATGTATTCTCTTGCCAAGTGTTGTCATCCTATTCCGGGAGATGATGTGTTTGGTTTTATCAGCACAGGAAAGGGAATGATTATCCATCGCACCAACTGCCCGAATGCAGCTCAGCTATTATCTAATTACGGACATCGCGTAGTGAAAACCAGATGGGCCAACAGTAAGGAAATTTCTTTCCTTACCGGTATTGAAATTATCGGGCTGGACGATTTTGGAATGATTAATAATATTACCAATGTTGTCAGTCAGGATATGCGCATCAACATTGCTTCTATGACTATAGACTCTGAAAGCGGCTATTTTAAAGGGAAACTAAAAGTCTTTGTCCGCGATAAGGAAGAACTTGACCGTTTAATTATTGCACTTAAAAAAGTTCAGGGCGTTGAAAAAGTCAGTCGCTTTGATGCCGATGATAAAGGATAATTCTTTTAGAGGAGAGAGTATAGTTGAAAATGGAAAATTGAAAGTGGAAAATAACTTTTCTGATATTATACAGTAAATAATTTTCAAAATGTATTTGATTGAATTATTTTACAAAGGACTGTATAACCAGTTTGTGCAAATAAAGAAAAACTGAAAAATAGACATAGAACAAGCAATAGAATACGCATATTTTATTTTTTTGTTGATAATATTCTTAATAGGTCTTTCTACTCAACTCTTCCTTCTTTAATCTGCTCTATCACTTCAGGATTTAATAAAGTAGAAGTGTCGCCGAAATTACTGTAGTCGCCTTCTGCAATTTTTCTGAGAATACGGCGCATGATTTTACCGCTTCTTGTTTTCGGTAATCCCGGTACAAACTGTATTTTATCCAGCTTGGCAATAGGACCTATTGTATCTGCAATCACCTGATTGATTTCTTTTGCTACGTTTTCTTTAACCCTGCTTTCTCCTGTTTCTTTCAATATTACAAATCCGTACAATGCATTACCCTTTATGTCGTGCGGATAACCAACAATGGCTGATTCTGCAACCGCCGGATGC
>JAEWWO010000232.1 GCA_023396345.1 Bacteroidota bacterium | reverse complement strand
CTATAGTCCCCTCAAGGGGACACATTTATATCTTGTACTGAAACATTATTCAGTAAAAAAATTTAAATTTTTCTAATATTTTTTATTAACTTCGTATCCAAATGGATACACTTTATATTTATGTACTTTATAGAAAAAACTACAGAGTTTGATAAATGGATTCGTAAACTAAAAGATTTGCGGGCAAAGGCAAAGATTTTATTTAGAATACAGAAACTTGAAAATGAAGAATATTTTGGTGATTGTAAACCTGTGGGAAATGGAATTAGCGAACTGAAAATTAACTATGCTAAAGGCTACAGAATCTACTATAAAGAAACAGACGGAAAGATTATTATTTTATTGATTGGTGGAGACAAATCGTCTCAACAAAAGGATATTGAAAAAGCTAAAGACATTTGGAATAAATTAAATAAGTAAGAAATGGAAACATCAAAATTTGATATAGCTGATTATTTAGACAGTAATGAAATGATTGCTGAATATCTTAATACAGTTCTTGAAGAAGGCAACGACTCTCAGGTTGTTGTCGCTATCGGAAATATTGCAAAAGCAATCGGAATGACAAAAATCGCAGAGGAAACCGGACTTAGCAGGCCCAGTCTATACAAGGCATTAAACGAAGGATCAAAACCACAATTCGGAACTATCATGAAAGTCTTGAGAGCAATTGGCGGACAACTAAGTGTTAATCCTATTCAGCCTGCATAAAAGCATTGCACAAAATGGTACTGAAGGTTTGTAACTGTGAAGAAATCCAGCTCTTCGGGATTTGTGATCCCGAAGCATTATCTTCAAATTTTTTAATTCAAAAAAACATAGCGCTCCTACGGAGCGCACCTTGACATACACTAATCTTGCTACACAGATATTGTTCCTACGGAACAGATGTTAAAAATGTACATTGTGTTAATTGTACATTATTCATTGTTCATTATTCATCAAAATCACCCCTATAGTCCCCTCAAGGGGACACATTTATATCTTGTACTGAAACATTATTCAGTAAAAAACTTCTCTCTATAGCAAGACATTATTCCTTGCTAATTGTTCATTGTTACTTGTTCCTTGTTCATTATTAATTATAAACTATTCATTATTCATTAAAAAACGCGCCTTTCGGCGCGTTTTGCTTTATGCTTCTTCGAGTTCTTTTTTATGTTGTTTCATAATTTCATCCTGAACGTTAGATGCTACAGGTGTAAAGCCATCAAACTTAGTTGTAAATGTTGCCCTGCCGTGTGTTAAAGAACGCAGACTGCTGGAGAACCCAACCAGATTGGCTTGCGGTACTTTGGCTGTAATCTTCTGATATTTACCAACAGAATCCATTCCCATAATCATTCCCTTACGAGTTTGTAATTCAGACATTACGTCTCCCGCCAAAGCCTCAGGAACACTGATTTCCAGCTGATCTACAGGTTCCATTAATTTAGGTTGTGCATCAAGTATGCCATCGCTGAAAGCTCTTGCACCGGCAATTTTAAAAGATATATCATTAGAATCAACCGGATGCATTTTACCATCGTACAACATTACTCTTACGTCGCGTACATACGAGCCACTCAACGGACCATTACCCATAGATTCCATCACACCTTTCAGCACAGAAGGTACATAGCGTGCATCAATGGCACCACCTACAATACAGTTATAGAAAACAAGTTTGCCGCCCCACTCTAAATCTACTTCTTCTTTTCCGCGTAAGCTAAATCCTTCCGGCTCAGGCATTCCTTCGAAATAAGGTTCTACTTTCATGTGTACTTCTGCAAACTGACCTGCACCACCGGATTGTTTTTTATGACGATACATGGCATTGGCAGATTTCTGAATTGTTTCTCTGTAAGCCACTTTGAGATTTTCAAAGCGCACATCCATGCCGTATTCATTTTTGAGAATATATTCAAAAACGGATAAATGTAAATCACCCTGACAGGAAAGCACCCACTGGTTCAGTTCCTTTGAAAAAGAAACGTCAAACGTAGGATCCTGCGAAGTAATTTTCTTCATCACTTCACTCAACTTATCTTCCACGGCTTTATTAGCTGCATAGATAGCTTTTTTCATTCTTGCCTGCGGATATTCCATCGGCACTATTTCTATATCAAAACCATGTTCATGTAAGGTAGTATTGGTTTCTACATCTTTTAATTTTATGATAGCACCAATATCTCCGGCAACCAGTTGGTCTACACTGTTTCTTTTGGAACCGTCAATAATGTAAAGGTTATTGATATTTTCTTCGGTGCGTGAAACTGAATCTGTGAGTGTAAGTCCTCCTTTGAGCTTACCACTCATCACTTTCACAAAATTTATTTTACCTAAATTGGGTTCGTATTGTGTTTTAAAAACAAAAGCTGAAACAGGCAAAGAAGCATCATAAGTTATTTCTTTTCCATTTGCAGTTGTAAACGGAGGTTTATCAACGGCTGACGGAGCTACATTATCTATAAAGCCCATTAAACGACCGCTGCCCATATTTTTCTGCGCAGATAAACAGAACACAGGATAGAAGGAATTGTTCATCATTCCTAATTTAATACCCTGTCTCATTTCATCTTCTGACAGCGTGCCTTTGTCAAAGAAAACTTCCATAAGTGTTTCTTCATTTTCAGCAGCTTTTTCTACCAGTTCGTTGTGCAACGCATTGGCTTTTTCTACTTCAGATTCAGGTATAGCAAGCTTTTCAGGCTTACCGCCTTCATCTTTAAATACATACATTTTCATAGTCAGCACATCAACAATAGCCTGACTGCCTTCGTGCAATACGGGATATTGAATTTGTACCACATTGCTTCCGTAAGCTTCTTTGATACTTTCCAGTGCTTTATCAAAATCAGCCTGCTCATGATCTATCTGGTTGATGGCGAAAATGGTTGGCTTTCTGAATCTGTTGATAT
Organism: Bacteroidota bacterium; assembly: GCA_023396345.1. Classification (GTDB taxonomy): domain Bacteria; phylum Bacteroidota; class Bacteroidia; order Chitinophagales; family Chitinophagaceae; genus Haoranjiania. The sequence goes on along the minus strand of JAEWWO010000232.1, from coordinate 1,880 downwards.
AATTCCAAATCACTTCCGTACCGGATTCTACGCCATGCTGTGCATTTACCAGCATGACTATGGTATCAGCAGCTTTAACGCCCGCAATAATTTCACCGATAAAATCGTCGAGACCCGGAGTGTCTAAAATATTAATTTTATAATTTCTCCATTCTGTGTGCAGAGGTGTAGTAAAAATACTCATCTGCTTTTCTCTTTCTATATTTCTGTAGTCCGAAACAGTATTACCTTCCTGTACAGATCCTCTGCGGTTGATAAGTCCTGCTTCAAAAAGCATACATTCTGTGAGCGTTGTTTTACCAACGCCATGCGCCCCCACGAATGCTACATTCTTTATGTACTTCTGATCAAAATTTTGCATATACAATAAATTTATTGATGAATAAATAATCAGACATAAAGTTAAGATTAAACTAATGTAAGTTTTATGTTTTTTATCATGTTTCAGGGAAACATTAGTCAATTTCCAGGTGTAATATCTGCACACGCTCAGCCTTACCAAATGGTTTACCATTTATAATCGGAATTTTTGCTGTGTATTTTTTATCAGCAACAGAACCATCCGGAATATGTTCACCATATGCCATACATTGATATTCTATTATGTATTCCAGATTGTTTATCTGATTTACAGCATTTACATTTTTAGGAAAAACAGATAAATAAGTTAGCAGTCCGTCAAACTGAGTATTCACAGTGGTTTCAGCGCTGCCTGTCTGTAATTTGTAATCAAATTCATATTGATTGCAAAAAGAACTTTTCTTTTTACTTAGCAAATAAATAGTGTACTTGTCTTGCGCACTATAAGAAATTACAAGCACGCCCAGCGTATCCTTCTTCTCGTAAAACGATTTTAAACCACTGTAAATATTTGTATGAAATCTTTCAGAATTAATATCTGCAATTAATATATTATTGTCGCCTGAAACTATTTGTTTATGCGCATAATCGTAAACAGCCACTTCATTTGGTGATGCACAGCATCCGTATTTTACAGTTAAATAATCATCAGAATTAAAATAAATCTCATCCGCTTCATATGAAAATTTACTAAGTGGTTTTTGAGGATGTAAAGAAGAATAAATTTCTCCTGTGATAGAGGACTGCTGTCCTTCCGCAGAAAAATAACGTAATGTTTTTGTTTTTATTTTTGCAAAATAATCATACTGATCCTTAATAATCTCCGCAGCAAAATGTTTGTATGTAGTTTCGTTTGTTACAGCACCTTTCATTCCCGTTTCATTGTTCTGAATAATTTCTAGAGAAGACTTATCTTCATCTTTATGCAACACTTTATAATGCGCATTCTGTGCAGAAACTGACACGGAAATCAGCATAGAAACAGGTAAAATAAATTTAAGCATAGCAGTTATTTTTGATGAGAAGATTTGTAAATTTAAGTTTTTTTAAATAAAAAAAGTTTACCTGAAAGTTTGTGTTATCAAACCGGAATGAACCCGTACTTCGGAGAAGTAAAAAATCTATCATTATTTATTACATACATATGATAGATTCTCACTTCATTCAAAATGACAAACTTTTAGATAACCTTTTTTTCAGATAAACATATTTTAAAATTTTAATCCTAACCCAAACTCAAAATAACCCGGACTCAATTGCACTTCGGCTGTTTTTTGAGTTGCTCCTTCTCCGTTTACATATTTCACTTTATTGTTGAAGTAATGATTATAGCGTGCAGAAAGCAAAATAAGATTATTGATTTTGAACTCTGTGCCAGCCACCGGACCACCTGCAAACCAGAAAGAATTTTTCTTCTTAAAGTCTCCATGGCTATCTAAATCAAGATCAGCATCAAAGCTTTTCATCACTACATTTGCACCAATTTGTACACTCAGCATATTAGACAATAAATATCTGCC
>JAEWWO010000225.1 GCA_023396345.1 Bacteroidota bacterium | reverse complement strand
TGGTTGACAACAACAGAAGTAAAGCAAGACTGATTGAAGCTGTACACCATCTGGTGAATAAATTTGATAAGCTGTATTATTTCCCTGCTTATGAACTGGTGATTGATGTATTGCGCGATTATAGATTTTACGATATTGACCTTGCACATCCTAACTATGCAGCAACCAGTTTTGTATTAGAGAATTTCACTGAAAAGTGTATGGATAAAGAGACACAGGAATGGGCAGAAAAATTTAAAAAACTTTCTATTGCAAAAAATCATCGTCCTTTCAACCCTGAATCGGAGCAGCATAAAAAGTTTATGCATACCTGTCATCAACAAGCAATAGAATACAGCAAAGCCTTTCCACATTTGGATTTCAGCGAAGAGCTGCAATATTTCAGCACATTGTAACACAACCGTTTGTTTAATATTTTTAATAAAACAAGTACAAAGATTTACTTTTGCAACAGTTTTATATCATACAATAAAATGGACAAAACAGAATTACAAACCTCGATTGAACAGCATAACCAGTTGCTTTTAAACATTGGTTCTACCCTGCTTGCGTCGGGTGCACACTGCGGCAGAATCCAGCGAAATGTAAAGCGCATTGCCGATGCAATGAATATTGACACAGAAATATTCTTTGATTATTCGGGATTAATTTTAACCACTAAGTTTAAAGATAATCCCACCATCACATCAACACACTACAAAAAAATTGACGGGCATTTTGTGCATTTTGATACACTTGCCGACATAAGTGTATTCTCCTGGAAAGTGCATGACGAGAAGCTTCCGTTTAATCAGGTGCAGGAAGAGTTTGAAGAAATTGCTTCACGCCCGCATCTTCCCAGATGGCAGATTGTATTGGGTGTTGGAGTTGCGTGTGCTTCTTTATGTATTTTATCGAACGGAAACTGGATTGATGCGGCGTTTGGATTCTTTGGTTCAATGGCAGGATTAATAGTGCGTCAGGAAATAACCAAAAGACATTACAATATAATGATAGCCATTGTTGCTGCTGCACTGGTTACCAGCGTTATTGCATCTATAAATGTGGTTAATGGTTTTGGTGCAGCTCCTGAAATTGCGCTGGCCACTTCAGTACTGTATCTTGTACCGGGTGTTCCGCTGGTAAACTCTGTAATAGATTTAATTGAAGGATATGTTTCTACTTCTATACAAAGAGGTTTCTATGGCGGTTTTTTATTGTTGTGTATTGCAATAGGAATGGCCATATCAATTTTAATTTTCGGACTTCATAATTTTTAATAATGGAAGACTTTATTATATTAATGCTGAAAGATTTTGCCTTCGCTTTTTTAGTGGCGGTAGGATTCGGAAGTTTGTTTAACACGCCCCGCAAAGTATTGCTGATAGCCGGTTTGCTCGGAGGACTGGGACATAGTATCAGATTTATGTTGCATCAGGGATTTGATTTAGGATTGATTACTTCTACTATGTGCGGAACAGTATTGATTGGTTTACTGGGAATCATTTTTGCGCACAAAGCGCACACACCTCCTGTAGTATTTACCATGCCTGCCTGTATTACCATGATTCCCGGATTGTATGCCTACCGCACCATGCTTGGTTTTATTAAACTCACCGATGAAAGCGGACTGAATACCAGTCCTACAGAATTGAATGATACTATGCATAATCTGGTATTGACAGCCTCTCTGTTATTTACACTGGCCATTGGTATTTCCATCAGTGTATTGCTCTTCCGCCAGTCGAGTGTAAAGACTATTAAACCTACGATACCGAAAATTAAGAAGAGATAAATTTTATCATCATCAAAAATATTTCATAAAAAAGGCTGTCTAAAAAGATTGTGGGTTATCCTGATTAGCTCCCGATTTATCGGAGTAATGAAGAATCTATTAATATTAAACATTTAGATTCTTCACTTCGTTCAGAATGACAATCTTTTTAGACAGCCTCTTGATTTATTTATAAGGATTGTATTAATACATTCCGTCCATTCCGCCCGGCATTGCAGGAGCAGCCGCTGCAGATTTTGGTTCAGGTTTGTCGGCAACCACACATTCTGTAGTCAACAACATACCCGCAATAGAAGCTGCATTTTCCAAAGCAATACGTGTAACTTTTGTAGGATCAATTACACCTGCTTTAAACAATGGTTCAAATACTTCTGTACGTGCATTGAAACCAAAATCACCTTTTCCTTCTTTTATTTTTTGCACTACTATTGAACCTTCAACACCACTGTTAGCAACGATTTGACGAATAGGCTCTTCCAAAGATTTTTTGATAATGTTGTATCCTGTTGTTTCATCGGCATTAGCACCTTTTGCTTTTTCTAAAGATGCAGTAGCTCTGATGTAAGCAACACCACCACCGGGAACAAAACCTTCTTCAACAGCCGCGCGTGTAGCGTGTAAAGCATCGTCTACTCTGTCTTTCTTTTCTTTCATCTCAACTTCAGTAGCTGCGCCAACATAAAGAACAGCAACACCTCCTGCTAATTTAGCCAAACGCTCCTGTAATTTTTCTTTATCGTAATCAGAAGAAGTTGTACCCAACTGAGCTTTAATCTGATTTACTCTTGCAGTAATATCTGCTTTTTTACCTTTACCACCAATAATGGTTGTAGTGTCTTTATCAATAGCTATAGAAGTAGCACGACCTAATGAAGTAAGATCAACACCTTCTAAAGTATAACCCTGCTCTTCGCTGATAACTATACCGCCTGTAAGAATTGCGATATCCTGCAACATTTCTTTTCTTCTGTCGCCAAAGCCGGGAGCCTTTACAGCAGCCACTTTCAGCTGACCACGTAATTTGTTTACCACTAATGTAGCTAAAGCTTCACCTTCTAAATCTTCAGCGATGATTAATAAAGAAGCAGAAGTCTGAACGATTTTTTCCAGTAAAGGAAGAATTTCTTTTAAGTTAGAGATTTTCTTATCGAAAATAAGGATATAAGGATTATCCATTTCTGTTTCCATTTTTTCACTGTTAGTAACGAAATACGGAGAAATGTATCCTCTGTCGAATTGCATACCTTCAACTACATCTACATAAGTTTCTGTGCCTTTTGCTTCTTCTACGGTAATAACGCCTTCTTTACCAACTTTAGAGAAAGCCTGAGCTATTAATTTTCCTATTTCTGCATCGTTATTGGCAGAGATAGTAGCCACTTGTTCAATTTTTTTATTATCGTTTCCAACAGCCTGAGATTGGGAACGAAGATTTTCAACCACTGTAGTAACAGCTTTGTCAATACCACGTTTTAAATCCATTGGGTTTGCACCCGCAGCTACGTTTTTCAATCCTTCAGCTATGATAGCCTGAGCAAGAACAGTTGCAGTTGTAGTACCGTCACCGGCAATATCTCCGGTTTTAGAAGCTACTTCTTTCACCATTTGAGCACCCATATTTTCAATCGGTTCTTCCAGTTCAATTTCTTTCGCTACAGTTACACCATCTTTAGTTACAGCCGGAGCTCCGAATTTTTTTTCAATAACCACATTACGACCGTTGGGACCTAATGTAACTTTTACGGCGTTAGCTAAAGTATCAACGCCTTTTTTCATTTTATTCCTTGCTTCTATATCAAAGAAAATTTGTTTTGCCATATTATTAGTTTGTATATTATTTAAAGTTTATACTATTTATATTGTTTCAAAAATTGTACGTTCTTATCAACTAAATTAAAGAACGGCTACGATATCGCTTTCTCTCATGATAATGTATTCTGTACCGTCAATATCTATTTCCTGTCCGGCATATTTACCATAAAGCACCTGATCGTTTACTTTAACTGTCATTGGTTCATCTTTTTTACCGTTGCCCACAGCTACCACAGTACCTTTTTGTGGTTTTTCTTTTGCTGTATCAGGAATGATAATGCCGCCTGCACTTTTTTTCTCTGCTGCCGCAGGCAATACTACAACTCTGTCGTGAAGGGGTTTTAAGCTTACTTTTTTAGTCGCCATGATTATTTTGTTTTTTATTTTAGTTTATTAATTAAATATATAATTTGTAAGTTACAATTTGTACTATCTGATTATCAAGTTTTTTGCCATTGGTGGTAATAAGGTCAAATTTTCACGATTTGACTACTATTTAAACTATTTATTAGAAAAAATGTCAGCAGAAATTTTCTTGCTGACATTTTTGCAATTTTATTTAAAGACTTATTCTATAGTAACTCGTCTGCCAAAGAAGATAAAGAGTGAATCTTTGATTCTGGTGGTATCTGCCAGAATTTCTACAGGCATTTTTACATACATTTTGTATTGATTCTGGCCGTTTACATTTACAGAATCTACAAATATTGTTTTGCCCAGATTTTCCAACTGTGTTTTCCTCCTCTGCACTCTTTGCAGATTTGGTGTGGTTTCAAAAATAAATTTCTTTTCAGCATTGTTCACAACCGGTGTAGTTGCAACCGTATTTACTGAGGCAGAATCGGGAGAAACAACATTTTCTACAGTAGCAGCTTCCTCATTTGTAGAAAGCTTATTATCTCTGATTAAAGAATAAACAAAATAACCGATCCCTGCCAGCAAAGCCAGAATAATGATAACCAGCAATACTTTTACACCGTTTCCTCTGCTGTAATTGTGCTTATTGTAGCTCGGCATTTTAGATAAACTAATATCTTCATTTATTGTTTCAGGAATAGATTCTTTAAAACCTAAAGGCGAAGTTTCACTGAATTTATATACAAGATCTTTGTCGCGATAGATATAACCGATACCTGCAAAATGCAACGCACGTGAGCCAATATTCATAAGCTGTCGAGATTCTTCAAAAAATGAATCTATATCGGAACGTACAATGTTTCTGTTCTTTTGCTGCTCTTCGGCAATATATGTATATAATTCTTCTGAAGTAACGGCTCTTTTATCGTAAACAAACCGGGTTCTGCCTGAATTTACACCATCTTCTGTAGTTTCTACGGGATTGTCAACAGAGATTGTACCCACTTTTTCTATAGTAAGCGTTTTATTTTGTCTTAGAAAATCTGTGATTTGCTGTATTGTTACTGCCACAATGTTTTAATTTGTATAAAAAAAATGTTTTAATTTGTGTATAAAATTACCGCTTGATTTTGATATTTCGTTACAAAAATATAATTTTTTAATAATGCTTACAAAAGAGGAACTAACTTTTATGGACTATTGGGAGAAAAACAGAGATAAAGAGAAAGAACTCTCCTATCAGCTAAAATCAGGAATTCTACCTGGAATTTTGTTTACTTTGTTTATACTGGTAGTTACTTTTAGTGGCTGGTATATGCGTGCTGATATGATTATGAACAATACAGGCAGCATAATAACCATAATAATTGCCTTGTTGATTATTGTGTTTGTATATGCTATTTTCAGCAAAAGACAACAATGGGATATGAAGCAACAGCAATATCTGGAGTTAAAAGCCAAACAAAGAAAAATGCAAAAAAATATTTAACAACCCTGTAGCGTTATGCTACTTTGATACGTATTATGTTTTGATAAAGAAAATAAAAGTTTAATAATTAAAATTAAGGACGAAAAATGAAAAAACTAATTGTAAGCATTGTATCACTCATAAGCTTTTCTGCTTTATTTACAGCATGTTTAAAGAATGATAATACTAATTATCCCCAACCTGTAGAC
>JAEWWO010000165.1 GCA_023396345.1 Bacteroidota bacterium | reverse complement strand
CTTAATTGCTTCATATATCCTACACCTAAAGTAGTTGTGGAGAAACTCGCATCTCTGAGTGAATCCGGAATATCAGCAAGACTACCATATAAATAACCATAGTTATTGTACATATTGTTAGTTCTGCTGTAAATGGGACTCTGATACGGGGCATATTTGGTATGGAAGAAAGATACACTCAATGCGTTGGGTTTTTTGCCTCCCAGCCAGGGCTCTACAAAGCTTATACTGTAAGAGCTGTACATTCTACCATTGGTCTGAAAACGTACATTGAACTGCTGACCATCACCGGTGGGCAATGGATCCCATCCTTTTTTATTGAAAATATTGTTGATAGAGAAGTTGCTGAATGTTAATCCTAAAGTTCCGGTGAAACCAATACCACCGCCAAAACCGGCGCTCAGCTCTACCTGATCGGCAGATTTTTCTTCTACTTCATAGTTAATATCTACCGTACCGTTCTCATCGTCAGGAGTAGGAACGGGGTTTATTTTTTCCGGATTGATGTAGGGCAAAGAGGCTAACTGTCTGTAAGAACGCATCAGATAATCGCGGTTCCATTTATCGCCGGGCAAAGTTCTGATTTCACGACGCAGTACATGTTCATTGGTTTTTTCGTTACCTGAAATGGTAACGTTTTTAACCGTATAAACGGGTCCTTCTCTTAAAGTAATTTCAAAGTCAATTGTATCGTTGTAGATACTTTTTTCTACAGGGCTTGCAGAGAATCTCAGGTGACCTACATCCTGATACATTTTACTCACACTCCATTCTTCGGCACTATTCAGTTTTGTATCGAGCAATTCCTGATTGTAAGTATCACCTTTGTAAATCCCCAGAATACTCGTAAGCAAGCTATCAGAATATTTGGTATTTCCTCTCCAGGTGATATCGCCAAAATAATACTTGTTTCCTTCGTTTACCTGAATATCTATTTTAAGATGATTCTGGTCGTTGTAGTAAACGGTATCTTTCATAATCTGTGCATCGCGATAGCCGAGAGAATTGTAATAATTTAAAATCTTTTGTCTGTCTTCGCTGTATTTTTTCTCATCGAATTTAGAAGAGTTGAGCGAGAATTTTACGTATCTGTCGAGTAATCTTCTGGTTCTCGTGTAAGTGAAAAATCCCAAATCATCTACATATTCGTCCCAGGTATATTCATTGGGTTCGCCCCATGGGCTGATAGTTTTGGAAGGAAATAAAGTGAAGCGGTTCATTTCTTTGGTATCCTTCATTTTTCTTTTAAGAATACCTCCGTCTATATTTTCATTGTCGTAAAATCCTATTCTGTCAATCTTAACCTTGCTGCCTCTGTCGATATTAAAAATAAGTTGTACGGCATTGTTTACACTTGAATCGGGTCTTTCTTCAATATCAATGGTAATGTCTCTGAAGCCTTTTTCGTTGTAGTAGCGTTTAATGGCATCCACAGCCGTGATTTTCATATTCTGATTGATGGCTCTGCCCGGAACAAGTCCTGTTTTGCTTTTGAGCTCATCGGCCTGTGTTTTGGAAATTCCTCTTAACTGAAATCTTGAAAGTCTGGGACGTTCGGTAACATTAATTTCTATAAATAAATTATCGTTTACACGTCTTACCATATATACTCTTATTTCGCTGAAAGCATTTTGAGACCATAGTTTTTTAATACCCTTGGAAATTTCATCTCCGCCCGGTACTGAAATTTTATTTCCCACAACCAGACCGGAAATATTAGAAATCAGGTTTCTGTCGAAAGTATTATTGCCGGAAACAAGCACACCTGCTAAAGTGTATTTTTTGGATACGCCCTGATTGAGCACATTGGTTAAGCTTGAATCAATAATAATGTTTTCCGGAAGAGTATCCGTAGCATTGGTAGTTTGCGTTCTTGGTGCTGCGGTAGCTGCCGGGTTAAAAATTTGAGAAAAAGAACTTGCACAAATCAGGCTGGCTGCTATCACTAAAAAAAATCGAATATTTCTATACATTGAAATCTTGATATTGTCTTATTATTTCCCCTGCTTCAATCACTTCCCGACGGTAAAATGAGGCAAGTTAATCTGAATAATGAAAACTGTTTGTTAATTATTTTTTATCTGCTCACTTGTTTTACCAAATCTGCGTTCTCTTTGCTGAAAATCAATCACAGCATTGAATAAATGTTCCTTACTGAAATCGGGCCACAGCGTTTCTGTAAAATACAATTCTGCATAAGCCAGTTGATAAAGCAGGAAATTGCTTATTCTGCGTTCTCCTCCTGTTCTTATCATTAATTCCGGATCAGGAATATGTTTTGTGGTAAGATGTTGTTGAATGAGCTCTTCATTAATATCTTCCGGATTCAGTTTATTTTGCTTTATATCATTTGCTATGGTTTTAACGGCACGCTGTATTTCCCAGCGGCTGCTGTAATTCAGAGCCAGAATAAGATGCAGCCCGGTGTTGTCTGCCAGGCGGGCTATAGCATATTCCAGTTCTTTTCTGGGTTTTTCGGGCATATTATCCAAATCGCCAATGACGCCAAAGCGAACATTATTTTTGTTTAAATCCTCTACCTGCTCTTTAATGGTTGAAACCAGCAGGCTCATTAAGCCGTTTACCTCATCTTCCGGGCGGTTCCAGTTTTCTTTGCTGAAAGTATAAAGGGTGAGATAATCCACGCCTAATTCTGCACAGCCTTCTGTAACAGCTTTTACACTGCTCACACCGTTGGCATGTCCGTATAATCTTTCTTCACCTTTTTCTTTTGCCCAACGACCATTGCCATCCATAATAACAGCAATGTGACGCGGCACACGATTTTTATCAATATTATTCTTTAGTGCTTCTAACATTGGAACAAAATAAGGGACGCAAAAATAACAAAAATTATAATAGGATTAAAAATGTTTTCTATACTAATGCTTTTTAGAAGCTATGTCTAAGCTTGTCTTTAAAAATAGCTTTATTGTTTTAACCTTATACAAACCTTTAATTTTTCTATGTTTTCAGTTCAAACTTTTGTTTTGACACAAAAGTTTACCTCTCGCTGGCATACTACAATACCAAAAAAAGCATCAGCTATCTTCTATACCAAATATACATCTTTAATATACTTTAGGACAATTGCAGGTACTTAAATTGTAAGATATACCAATTTGTGCGGTAAAAAATCCGTCTTTAGCCAAAGAATTTCCTCTTTGCAAGCCTTTTCTGCCTAGCTGATTCAGGCTTCTGTCCTGCAACTGCAAGGCAAGTGCGGCATCGGAGCCTTTATAATTTTCCGGCAAAAAAGCCTCCCTTCCGGCATAGGTGCTGCTTACATCGTCAATATAATCAGTAGTTGTAAAGCGGTAACCTACTTCTCCGAAAAGAGCAAGTCTTTCGCTGATTGATTTCTTAACTCCTATAGCAAGCGGAAATACTGCCGCTACGGGCAGATATTTTTTCCCATCGCTCTCAATGGTGCTGTGTTGTCCTTCGGTACCCAGAGGGCGCAGGTTTACTTTTTCTCCGTCTAATGTAGCATAAGGCGATGTATACAATGCTCCGGCTCCTAAAGAAATATAAGGAGTGAAATTGCTTCCTTCATAACCCGGGGCATATCTGAAGAGATGAAAAACACCACTCACAGACAATTCTGCCGTATGATTACCGAAGTTTAAATTTCGTGTTTTATACGTAGGGTTAGAGGCACTTTTATCATCATATCTTAAATGAGCATATCCCAGCGAGCCTTTTACACTAATATAATTATTAAAATATTTCTGAAAGAAAACATTTACAGCTGGGGAAAGATAATTGAGTTCCTTGTAAGGATTTAAATCGCCCTGATAAGAAGCTGCACCCGCAGAGAGTCCAAACTCTCCTTTTGAAACATAGGTCTCAATCTGTGCATCAACATTTGAAAATAAAAGAATACCGATTGCTATACTTACAAGTTGCTTCATACTTAACACGTAAATCTTATGTATAATAAACTTTTTTTATTAAAAAATATTGCACAATCAATCACATATTTAATTTCTTGTGTCAAGACCCCAGCCCAGTTTGCTTTTCAGTGAGCTAAGGAAACTGTTTTCCTGCAGGCGGACGATGTTAAGATAAAAAGTTTCTTTTTTTACGGCAATATGTGTGTTGATGTCTGTTTCAATTCTGCGTGCATCCAAAGAGCAGATAAAACTATCTACACGGCTTTCAATTTCAAACGACAATACCTGGTCGTTAGGGATCACTACCGGTCTTGTATTGAGATGATGTGGTGCAATAGGCGTTATCACAAAACAGGAGGTTGCCGGAAAGAGTATGGGTCCGTTGCAACTCATGTTATAGGCTGTGGAACCGGCAGGAGTAGAAACTATCAATCCGTCTGACCAGTAATTATTCAAAAACTCTCCGTTAAGGTAAGTTTTAATCTTAATCATGGGAGAGGTATCTTTTTTAGATATGGTAAAATCGTTGAGTCCGAAAGGTGCATCGGCAAATAATGGTGTGTCAGAATCTACATGAATAAGCGCACGTTTGTCGATGATATAGGCATGCTCCTTGAGTGCAAGTAAAGTAGCTTTTATATCATCCTTGCCGGAGCTGGACAGAAAACCAAGTCTGCCGAAATTGATGCCCAGCACAGGAATACCTTTATCTCGTATGAGCGT
>JAEWWO010000159.1 GCA_023396345.1 Bacteroidota bacterium | reverse complement strand
AAAAACATAGCATATGCAGAATTTATTCCTCTTTGTGCATCTTCCTGTGTTTTCCAAAATTCTTCCACAGTAAGCGTGTTAGGATTTGTCTGATCCAAAACATCTTTATTACAAGAAACAATTGTAAAAAGAAAGGCAGACAATATTATATATTTGATTTTCATAATTGTTATTTTTTTCTTTAAATAATCTTTATTTATTTATCGTTGTTTATTTAAAAGTCGAACTGTAATCCTACTGAAAACATTTTAAGATTCGGAAAAGCTCCGTAGTCATAACCTTTCTCATAAATGCTACCATTACTAAACTCCGGGTCTAATCCTGTATATTTTGTAAACGTCAGCAGATTTTGTCCTGTTAAAGAAATTCTTGCATTGGTGAATCCTATGTTTTGTAATAAGGACTGTGGCAGATTATAAGATAAGCTTATCAATTTTAATCTGAAAAAACTTCCCTTTTCCAGCCATCTGTCAATATCTCCTCTTGAATTTAGCGTTGAGGCGTAAAGTGCTCTGGGTGTTGTTGTGCTTTTATTGTCTACTGTCCAGGGTTGTATTCCTTTTCTATAGTTTGAGTTATCATCAAATCTATCCATTACACTTCTTGGTCCATTGAAAACAGTAGCCCCGAAAGAACCAAACCAGTCCATTGTAAATTCAAAATCTTTATACCTTAGTCCAGTATTTAGTCCCATCTCTAGTTTTGGCCATGGGCTACCTGAGATAGTTTTATCATCATTTGTGATTTGTCCGTCATCGTTGGTATCTTTAAATCTGATATCTCCGGGTTTTGCGTTGGGCTGAATTACCACTCCTTTTGAGTTTTTATAATTGCTTACTTCTTCGGCTGACTGGAATATTCCGTCTGTATTTAAAACATACCACATTCCAATCGGATTATTTAATGCAGAAACAGTATTTCCTACATACAATTGAGGTCTTCCGTAACCTAATTCAATAATTTTATTTCTTAAAGATGTTAGATTTAATCCAACATTATAGCCCCAATCACCTTTTTGATCAGTGTAGGTACCGGAGAATTCAAAACCTGAATTTCTAAGACTTAATGCATTTGTTCTCGGATTTCCTCCATCATTTCCGGTTGTCATTAAAATAGGAGCTTCATATAAAACATTATCTGTAGTTGCAATAAAATAATCTGCACTAATGGTTATTTTATTATTAAGGAGACTCATGTCGAATCCATAGTTTTGTTGTTTTAAGGTTTCCCAACGTAGAATTGGATTAGACAACCTTACCTGAGTTCCGGTAGGTTCTATATGTTGATCTCTACCCATTACAATAGTAGGAAGCGTATTTACAAATGCCATATATTCATACTCACCTATGTTTGAACTACCCAATGTTCCATAACTTGCTCTGAGTTTAAAATCGTTGATTACGTCTACATTAAAAAACTCTTCATTACTGATTCTCCAGGCAGCAGACACAGAGGGGAAGTATCCCCATTTGTTTTGCGAAGATAGCTTTGAAGAACCGTCTGCACGAAAGACTATATTTAAAAGATATTTGCTATTGTAATCATATTCCAGTCTGCCGAAATAAGACAACAAATCAAATCTGTTTCTAAAACCTCCCATAGAAGCTTCATTTCCCTGATCAAGTACATCGTAATAATATCCCGATGCGTTGGAAGGAAGATTTCTTTTTTGTCCCCATATCATAGCATATGCATTTGTTTGATACGATTGTCCTCCAATAACTGTAAGATTATGTTTATTGAATTTTTCCTTAAAAGTGAGCGTATTTTCAATAAGTTTACTTTCAGATTCTGCTCTGTTTTCATTGGCTATAGATGGTTCAAAAGCCTGATTTAGTGACCAGTTTCCGGGTTTTCTTAAAAATTTATAATGGTCTCTGCTGGTTTCGTAACCCAAGTTGAGCCTATAAGTAAGAAATCTAAAAGGTTTTAATTCGGACCAAATATTTCCGCGTATTCTTAAATTTTGATTAGTTCTGTTTACCAAGTCAGATATGGCAATAGGATTAGTAGCAAAGGTTCTGGCTTTTGCTTCATCGCCATAGCCATACCCGCCCGGATTGTTTGTATTGTAAACAGGGATTGTAGGTAGTAATCTTACGACGTCTAATACAGGATTGCCTTCCATTTCATCAGCTTTGGCATTGCTGATTGCCAGATTTTCTCCTATACTGAAAATACCATTTCTTCCTTCTGAATTTACTCTAAAGTTATACCTGTCAAAGCCGGTACCTATAACAGCTCCTTTATTGCCAAAGTATCCTAAAGAAGTATAATAAGATCCGTTTTTACTACCGCCTGAAAAGGAAGTGTTCACATCATTTATCCTTCCTGTTCTGTATGTTTCTTTCTGCCAGTCTGTATTAACGTTCATATCAAGATTTTGTCTTGGAACACCGGCATTATCATATGCCATATAATTTAGTCTTGCGAACTCCTCTGTATCTGCCAATTCATAAAGCGGCATTTTCTGCCAACTTGTATTAGCAGAAACGCTTATTTTCATTGGTCCGTCTTTTCCTTTCTTTGTAGTAATAATTATAACACCGTTTGCTGCTCTGGAACCATAGATAGCAGCAGCAGAGGCGTCTTTAAGAATTTGTACAGACTCTATATCGTCAGGATTAAAATCTCTGTTAGCTGTAGTAATCAATCCGTCTATTACATATAATGGATTGGTATTGGATAAATTTTTCAACCCTCTTATTTGTATTTGAGCTTCTGAGCCCGGCCGTCCTCCTCCTCTTACCTTAATACCCGAAGCCAAACCTTGTAATGATTCAGCAATAGTTGTTGCTGTTCTTTTGTTCAAATCTTCCGGTTTTACCACTGAAATTGCACTCGTTAAATCCTTTCTCAGCTGTGTACCATATCCTACAACAACTATGTCTTCAAGTTCAGAACCTGCTTCTTCAGAAAGCTGAATACTAAGCTGTCTGTTACTGCTTAACAACTCAGTTCGCAAACCATAGCCTAACATAGTGAAGGTTAAGGTTTCGCCTTCAGATGCATTAATATTGAAGTTGCCTTCAGAATCAGTCGTTACACCTCTCGTAGTTCCTTCTACCTGCACAGAAACTCCGGGTAAAGGTTCGTTATTTTGGTTGACGATTTTTCCCGAATACAAGATATTCTGAGCATACATGAAATTCGAAATCAAAAGAGCAGAGATTAAAACTACCAAGCTCTTTAATGGAATGTATATTTTTTTGTTCATTAGGAAATATTTTATCATAAATAAAAATTTATATACAAACCTACTTAGAAAATACTAACAATAGTTATTGTTTTGTCTCAAAAATTTTTCATTTTGTCTCATTTTTATGATAATTTAACTTAAATATATTTTTATAGTATTATCTTGAATGATGTTTTCAATGATGGCTAAACACAGTATCCTGACTCTTTTAATGGTGTGTTTGTGCAGCATATACGGCTCGGCACAAACTCAGGAGTTTTATCATTTTGAAACCAATAACGGGCTGAATAATAATTCCGTTTACAGCATTATTCAGGATGCAAAAGGATTTATATGGATTGGTACTAAAGACGGTGTAAATAAATTTGACGGAATAAGATTTTCTTCTATCCCTATTATCAGCAATACTAATCTGAAGAATGATATTATGACATCTTTGTACCTCTATCAGGACAAAGAGAAAAATTTGTGGCTCGGTACAGAAAAAGGGCTGTTTTTGTACGATAGTATTCATAACAATTTTAATATCTTCTCAAATTATTTAACGGGGAATATTAGTTCTGTCACAGAAGATACAACCAATGGCTTTGTATATATCATCAATAATAATTTGCTTTACCGCATAAACAGGCAAAATAAATCTATAACTTATATAAATATAAATGAAACGCTCTATACGCTTACAGGCATTAATAACAATACACTGTGGTTAGCCAACAGTTACGGAGAAATTGTGAGGTATAACGTAGAAAATAATGCCTACAAAAAATACAATGTTTTTCATCAGTCTCCGGAAGTTATATCCTATGGAATAGAAAAACTCTATTTTTTAAACGACAGCATACTGCTCATTGGCACCACCAATCAGGGTGCAAAATCATTTAATATTCATACAGAAAAATACAACGACTTTCTTTCTGAAAATCCTGACGGAGGAGATTTATATGTAAGAGATTTCCTAAAAATAAGTGACGAGGAATTATGGATTGCTACAGAAAGAGGTATTTTTAAATACAATCTTACAGATAATACCTATGAGCGT
>JAEWWO010000089.1 GCA_023396345.1 Bacteroidota bacterium | reverse complement strand
GTACAAAGAGATATAACGGATAACAAAATTAATGTGTTGAGTTGGCGCATTGATTTTCAACAAATATAAAATCTTAAAAAAGAAATTATTATGAAAGTTAGAGCATCAGTTAAAAAACGTAGCGCCGACTGCAAAATCGTTCGCAGGAAAGGTAAGGTGTATATCATCAACAAAAAAAATCCCAGATTTAAACAACGTCAGGGATAATTAAACATTAAAATTAATCATTAAAAATTAATCATCAAATATGGCTCGTATTGCCGGTATAGATTTACCTAAGAATAAAAGAGGCGAAATTGGTCTTACCTACATTTATGGTATTGGCCGCTCAACTGCACAGTACATCCTTACTCAAGCAGGTATTGACCTGGATAAAAAAGTTAACGAATGGAACGATGATGAGCAAACTGCTATCCGTAACATTATCAATAACGAATTAAAAGTAGAAGGCGCACTAAGAAGTGAAACTCAAATGAATATTAAGCGTTTGCTTGATATTGCTTGCTACAGAGGTCTTCGTCACCGTAAAGGATTGCCTGTAAGAGGACAACGCACACGTACCAACAGCCGTACCAGAAAAGGTAAGAGAAGAACTGTTGCAGGTAAAAAGAAAGCACCTAAGAAATAATTAAACAACTCAGTACATTCCCGAAAATAACCGTTCGGGATTTACTGTTTTATATACAAGCCGCCGGATAATTCTGTCAGGCAGAAAAGGAGGGGCTATAATTTAAGAAGATTACCTAAAAAATTTAAAATGGCTAAAGGAAAACAACAAAGTGCTAAAGCTGCTGCCAAGAAAAGAGTAGTAAAAGTAGACGCACATGGTGATGCACACATCACAGCAACATTCAACAACATCATTATTGCATTAACCAACAAACAAGGTCAGGTTATTTCCTGGTCTTCAGCAGGTAAAATGGGATTCCGCGGTTCTAAAAAGAACACTCCTTACGCTGCGCAAATGGCCGCTGCTGACGCTGCTAATGTTGCAACAGATGCCGGTCTTAAAAAAGTTGATGTATATGTAAAAGGACCGGGAGCAGGTAGAGAAAGCGCTATCCGTTCATTATCTCAATCAGGTATTGAAGTAAATATCATTAAAGATATTACACCAATTCCACACAATGGTTGTCGTCCTCCTAAGAAAAGAAGAGTATAATAGCAATTAACAGTTAATAATTAATAATGAAAAATGAAAAAAATTATTAATTGTTAATTATTCATTGTTCATTAAATAAGGGTGCTTTATTTATTTTAGATTTTTACAGATAGAGCATCGTCATTAAAAAATCGCAAAACAAACAATTTTATGGCACGTTACACAGGTCCAAAGACCAAAATCAGCCGTATATTCGGTGAGCCTATTTTAGGCAACGGTAAATATCTTAGCAAAAACAGTAATCCTCCGGGACAACATGGTGCAGCCCGCAAACGTAAACAATTGGGCGAATATGCACTACAGCTTAGAGAAAAACAAAAAGCAAAATATACTTACGGTGTTTTAGAGCGTCGTTTCCGCAACACGTTTGAAGAAGCAAACAGAATGAGAGGCGTAACCGGTGAAAACCTTATCAAGTTGCTTGAATCTCGTCTTGACAATGTGGTTTTCCGTATTGGTATTGCACCTTCACGTCCGGCTGCACGTCAGTTGGTAAGCCACAAGCATATTTTGGTGAATGACGAAATTGTAAACATTCCATCTTATCGTGTAAAACCAGGCGATACTATCAGCTTTAAAGATAAAAGCGCTGCAAATACAGCTCTTACAAGTCAGGTTAGAGGTAAAAATCCTAAATTCGGATGGTTAGACTGGAACGAAACAGAAATGAAAGGTACTTTTATCGCATTTCCTGAAAGAGAGAATGTTCCTGAAAATATTAAAGAACAACTTATTGTAGAGTTGTACTCTAAGTAATCCTGAGGAAAAATAATTTTTATATAAACTATCACTGCAAAGTGAACAAACAAAACTAAGTTTTAATATGGCAATATTAAGCTTCCAAAAACCGGATAAGATTGTTTTACAAAAAGCAAATGACTTTGAAGGTGTATTCGAGTTTCGTCCTTTGGAACCCGGCTACGGAAATACAATAGGCAACGCTCTTCGCCGTGTTTTATTAAGTTCTCTTGAAGGTTATGCAATTGTGGGAATCAAGATTGAAGGTGTAGATCATGAGTTTGCAACCATTCACGGAGTTACAGAAGACGTTACTGAAATGATTCTGAATCTGAAACAGGTTCGTTTCAAATTAAAAAATGATTCAGATTTCACATCTGAAAAAATTAATATCTCTATCAAAGGAAAATCTGAATTTGTAGCAGGTGATATTGAAAAAGCCACTTCTGCATTTCAGGTTATGAATCCTGACCTTTCTATATGTATATTAGATCCTTCCGCTAAACTGGATATCGAACTTACTGTAGCTAAAGGTCGTGGTTATGTTCCTTCTGAAGAAAATAAAGTAAAAGATGCTCCGTTTGGTTATATCGCAATCGATTCTATTCACACGCCTATTACCAAAGTAAAATACAGCATCGAAAACAGCCGTGTAGAACAACGTACAGACTACGAAAAACTGTTACTGGAAGTTTCTACAGACGGTACTATTCATCCGGAAGAAGCAGTTAAACAGGCTTCAAGAATTTTGATTCAGCACCTGATGATTATCACTGACGAAAATATCACTTTCGATACTAAAGAAGATAAGAAAGAAGATATCGTTGATGAACAAGTGTTGCAATTGCGCAAAGTATTGAAAACTCCACTGGAAGATTTAGATCTTTCCGTGCGTGCGTTCAACTGTCTGAAAGGCGCAAAAATCAATTCTTTGAGCGAACTGGTACAGTACGAGCAGGAAGATTTGATGAAGTTCCGCAACTTCGGTCAGAAATCACTTACTGAAATTGATACCGTATTACACGAAAGAGGTTTAAGCTTCGGTATGGATCTAGCTCGCTTAGGAGTAGAATCGGTAGACTAAAAAAAGTTATAGGTTTTGAGTTATAGGTTTTAGGTAATTCTTATAACTGATTACTCAAAACCCAAAACATAATTATTATTCATTAACAGGCTATAAGCCGCTGCTTACATTCCTTGACACGGTGTAAGTATTAAAACAACAATTAATTGTTATGCGTCACGGAGATAAAATCAACAATTTAGGGCGTAAGAAAGCCCACAGAGAAGCTTTATTATCTAATTTAGCCGCTCAGTTAATCATCCACAAAAGAATTGTTACTACACTGGCTAAAGCAAAATCTTTGCGTGTGTATGTAGAGCCGATGATTACCAAAACAAAAAAGAATGAAAACGAATTACAGATTAGTCATAATCACCGTTTAGTTTTCAAATATCTTCAAAACAAAGAAGCTGTAAAAGAATTGTTTACAGTTGTTGGTCCTAAAGTAGCAACCCGTCCGGGTGGTTATACCAGAATTATTAAATTGGGTATTCGTCCGGGTGATAATGCTGAAAAAGCTTTGATAGAACTGGTTGACTTTAATGAAGTTTACGGTGTAGAAGCAACTACGCAGGATACAGCTAAGAAAACGCGTCGTAGCCGCAGAGGCTCCGGCACTGCTAAAGCAGAAGATGCCCCAGCTCCAAAAGCTAAAAAAGAAAACACAGCTAAGGGCGACGATTTGAAAAAGATTGAAGGCATAGGACCTAAAGCCGCAGAAGCATTACATGCTGCAGGTATCAACTCTTTCGCTGACATGGCAGGTAAATCTGCTGAAGAACTGAAAGAAATTCTTGATGCTGCTGACGGTAGCTTTAACGCTTTAGTTACTGATACTTGGGCACAACAGGCTCAATTGGCTGCTGACGGAAAGTGGGATGAATTACAAGCTTTGCAAGATGAACTGAAAGGTGGTAAAGAAGTAACTGCCGATGATTTGGCAAAAATCGAAGGCGTAGGACCTAAAGCTGCTGAAGCTTTGATAGCAGCAGGTATTAAAACATTTGCTGATGTAGCCAAAAAAACTCCTGAGCAATTAAAAGAAGTTTTAGATGCAGCAGATGGTAGTTTCAATGCATTGGTTCCTGATACATGGCCACAGCAGGCACAATTGGCTGCTGATGAAAAATGGGAAGAGCTTGAAAAATTACAAGACGAATTAAAAGGTGGTAAAGAAGCATAAGCTTCAGAAAACCTGACTTATAAAGAGAGTACATGAAAATGTGCTCTTTTTTTATTGCCTGCATCTTTAAACCATTTTTCTTGCGAACGGTCATAAGTTTATAATAAGTAGCTACAATTTCACATTTATTCACTCCAAATTTTTCTTATTATGAAAAAGATTTTACCAGCTGTTTTTCTTGCTTTTTTAAGCATCCTGCTGTTTTCCAACAATGCTGATGCGCAGTACAGAAACAATAAAAATGACCGATGGGACAGATATGACCGTAATGAGCGATATGACAGAAATGATCAATATCGCAATCAGGCTAGATT
>JAEWWO010000357.1 GCA_023396345.1 Bacteroidota bacterium | reverse complement strand
CATGCCCAGCGGATGCTCTACAAGGAAGAATCTCCAGAAAGTATCTTTCATCATGCTTACCCCTTCAGGAATTGTAGAATAAGAAAATCTGCCGAAAGCAACCTGATATAAACCCAACAATAAAGTTATATGAGCGGCAATCATGATGATGAGTCCAATGTTTTTGTGTGTTTTGGTAAATGGTTTGTTTACATCGGCATAGTTTTTAAAAATGCCTATAAGCAGCATAATTAATATAACCCATCTTAAAATGTTGTGTAAGTGTAAGAGTCCCGTTTCCATAATAAATAATTAGATTTGATTGGTGGCAAACCTACTGAATTTTTTGCAATAAATCTGATAACTTAACTGCCTGATAATTTTTTTACTTTATATTATTTTTTTTAGGTAGTATTAATGGCGCAATCAGAGAAGCGAACAAAATAAAAAACACTTTTCTCAAGATTATGGAAAGGCTATAATTCAATGGCTCTTTGAATACGACAAAATCAAATAAATCAAATAAGAAAGAGCCTATTATCAAATAGATAAAAAAATAAAACACATTTCTATAATATTTTGTTCTCATTGTATAAATATATTTTTATAATGAGGGGACAATTGGGTAAATAGGATCTTCTGGACTATCTATTGGCTCTTCCATTCTCTTAGCTATTAAAGGAGTCATACTCATATAAACTGCCCCTCTTAGTCCTTTACCTATTCTACGCCATTGTCCCGAAGGTTGCACTCCCCCAGGCTTTCTTTTATCTTCATCCAATGCTTCAATCCAAGAAGTTATATATCCAAATGCATCTAATTGAGCTAAACTATGCTCCGGCAATTCTTGCACAGGAGCTGCTACTGGCACGCTATTAGCATAAAGACGTAAACTTTCGTTTTTTGAGAGATTAGCATAATTATTTTGAATTATTGGCTTAGACTCAACTGTATTTGCCAGCGTAGGAATAGATTGCTGTTTCCAGTATTCGTAAGAATAACTAGCTATTTCCATTAACCCCATTACAAGCTCATAGCCTACGTTATCATTAATATCACATTGATTTTTTAATAAAGAAATTTTATTCTTGAATATATTATACTTTTCTTCACTAGAGCTGAAAGGTAAGTTATTAATACTTTGAAATATCTCTAAGAACTTTTCTAATATATCATAATTCTGATAAGATAGTGTACTTTGCAATAATAGATTGTTATTTATTTTAGTTTTGTCCCACTCGTTTGCAATTCCTGTTTGAGTCAACAGAATATTATTTGCTTTCTCTATTAGTATTTGATCATCGGAGTAATTTATGTCTTGAAAAGCTGGTATCTCATTAACAAATTCTGTCACTCCTATAAGTAGTTCATTACTAGAAACAAATGGACTAATAATAGTCCGAGGTGAAGTTAATCCCCCATTATCATACATAGACGAGTATAGAGGTATCTTATTTTGAAATACCTTTATAGAAGTTATACGCAATCCTTCATTATGTGCGTATCCTATTTCATTAATAAGTTGTTTTAGATTGTTATTAGCATGCTGATTGTCAATAGATTGTTTGTTGCAATTTAATAGGACAATCATAATAAAAAATAAGAAAAGGGCATGTTTAGTTTTTTTCATAATATTAAGATTTTGTTTCACGAAAATAATTATTACTATTCAAATAACAAAATAACATTTGTTTCCTTATTTTTGAAAGTATGAAATCAACATGATTAATACTTATTAAATACATAGTACATTTTAATCATCAAAGATTCCATCTGACCATAAAGCAAAAATCAAAAAATAACAGATGAAAACACATTCAACAAATTATTTCAATACATTGATTGAAATAGCCGAAGATTCTAAAGTTAAGGAAGGCGTAGTGCCTGTTGCAAAGAATGATAAACCAACCGTTGCTTCTATGCAGTACGAACTCATCAGTAAACATCCTTATAAGTATACTTCGGATGATGTGCTTTTTCAGGTATTTGCAACTAAAAATAATATTCCTAAACAAGACCTTAAGCAAGCCAGAGAAAATTTCTTTTCAAAAGGACAACCTTGTTTCCGTGCTTCTCCACTCACTAAAAGCTATGGCTGGGGCGTGCACAGCAATACTGATGGAAAAATTGCACTATACGGCTCTGAAAGCAAGGAATATCAAGAATTTCAGAAAGATGAGACAATAAAAAAATTAAAAGCAATGAAGAGTAAAAGGTAATTTAATGTACACTTTGAGCAAGCATTTTTAAGAAAGGAAGACAAGCGGAATAATCCAGCGTTTCATATTCTAAACCTAAACTTCGCAAATTGCTGTAATAGTCCTGATGGTTCTCATAATAAAACTTTTCGCTTTCAATAAACCAAGCTTTGCTCCTTAGCTTAGCAGCCAAAAACCATTCTCTATTAATCGGGAAATTCTGCCGTTACCATCTTCAAAAGAATGAATTTTTACAAAAACCAAATGCAAATATGCCGCGTAATAAAAGACTTCCTGCAAGGTCAGTTTCTTGTGAAGTAAGTGTTCCAAATCTGCATAAAACTTAGTCAGTTCCTTTTCTACATTATCCGGTGCAGCAGCTACATATTCAATCTCTCCGTTTGGAGCCAGTACATACATAATATTTTTTCTTACACTTCCTTGCCGGGACGTTTGCAGCAAATGCTGCGAGAGAATAGCATGTGCTTTTTCGATATTGTTTTTATTTAAAGCATTTGATTTGGCAAACTCATAGGCATTATACAAATCATCTGTTTTTCTTGTATAATCCGGCTGAAATGGAGTTCCGAATCTTTTATATTTTACATACGAATCCATTTCAATATTCTCTCCTTCAATCTTAGAAGAATAGACAGCAGCCACTGAAGTATAAAAACTGAAACTTTCTATTGATAATCCGCTGTCTTCTGCATTCAGATATTTTTTTAAAGAAATTTCTTCTACTTCTTTTTTATAAATATCCAATAAATTATCAGAAACTATTTGCAGCAATTCATCCATCAGTAAAACATTATTATAGAAGGTTTATATAGTTTTTCAAAAATTATTTTATAGTTCCTCCATTCCGATTTATCGGAATCAGGCTGACACTACGTGAAACTTGTCGCTCCCAACTTC
>JAEWWO010000353.1 GCA_023396345.1 Bacteroidota bacterium | reverse complement strand
GCGAACTGATGTTGTAATTAAAACTTGCTTTTAAAATTATGAAGACTGCAACCACAATTAATAAAACAGTGATAATATCCGACAATAAAGAAACAGCCTGACTTGCAGAACGATTGTCAATTTTAGAAGAATTATTTTTAACGATATAACCTATAAAATAATTAATCCCAATCAGCAATCTGAAGAAGCATATAATCATCCACGCGGAACTCAAAGAAGCAAGAAGTTGTTTAAAAGAAAAATTTCTGATAACACTAAAATCCAGCAAAGCAGGATATGTAAGTTTATCTAAAGCAAAAATTGTAACACCCCAAAAAAGCAAATTCTCCAACGGATTTACCACATGTTTTATAAAATAAACATTATAGGTTTGATACTCAGCTTTGTGAAATAATCTGGCAATCAATTTCGCTAACTGTTCTGAAAGCGTATGTTTTATCAAAAAAGCAAAAGCTATTATCAACAAGGTTATACCCCACTGTTTCAGAGTATTGTCTAGTACAACATAATTTAAAATATCATCCATCTTTATTTCAATTCATTTTATAAATAACCACATTGCCCAAATTAAGCAAAAATAAATACGGCTGTCTTAAATACATTTTTGTAATATCATCAGAGGGCAATTGTATTTCATTTTGTTTTACTCCGTTAAGCTGACTGATAAATAAGTCTGTATCTTTTCTTCCGAAAAAAGTTTGATTATACACAAACATATCCTCATAATCTTTAAAAGGATAAGTGGTTTTTAAAGCTCCGTAATAATCGAAAATTATGAGTCCGAAATTTTTATCGTATAAATACAGCACGCCATCCATATCTATAATTTTTGAAGGCTGAGGCACATCAGAAAAAAGTGTTTTAAAGTCAGCCGATTCAAAAATTACTTTTCCCGATTCATCTATTTTTTTCAGTCTGGCATCACGACTGTCATAGACCCAGATATTGTTATCGTAGCTAAGCGCAACGGCAGAACTTTGAAGAATATCAGATTTACGCAAATCAAAGCTGGCTGTAGTGTTCAGCAATCTGTCCAGAGCCAGCACCACATTAAAATCTTTGTAGTAAATCAAAACTTTCAACGGATTAGATACGTCTATAAAACTGATGTTTCCGTAACGCCTCACTTCATTGTATGCACCAATAGAATCTCCGTCAGCATTTAGTTTTACAAATCCATCACCTTTGTCGTTGACCAGATAATAATTAAAT
The DNA here is from genome assembly GCA_023396345.1 of Bacteroidota bacterium. Taxonomy (GTDB): domain Bacteria; phylum Bacteroidota; class Bacteroidia; order Chitinophagales; family Chitinophagaceae; genus Haoranjiania. The sequence goes on along the minus strand of JAEWWO010000353.1, from coordinate 13,850 downwards.
AAATTATCAACATATACTTGTGAAAAATTGCCAAAAATAACTTTTTCAGGCTGGGGAATAAATGTTGTATCCTGTGCTTTGACGGAAGTTGCAAAGACCATACTACAAGATATTGCAATCAGCCAGCTAACTGCAAGTATGTATCTCTTCAATAATATTTCTCTCCTCATACTTCCCATTTTTTCAGTAAGATTTCTTCACCGTCAAATGCTGCATAAGTAAAATTTGTAATCCAGTCGCCAAGATTAATATATTTACTTTTATTGTTCAATTCTACGATAACCGGATAATGACGATGACCAAAAACAAAGAAGTCAATAGGTTTTTTCTCCAGATATTCTTTTGCATAAATCACCAGCCACTCTTTTTCTTCGCCCTGCCACACGCTATCAGCAGCTCCGGTTTTAGCACGGCTTTTTCTGCTGAAATAATTAGCCAGCCCAATTCCCCATGAAGGATGTAATGCGCCGAACAAATACTGGCAGGCTTTATTTCTGAAAACCTTTTTTAAAAATTTATATCCTTTGTCTCCGGGACCTAATCCATCGCCATGACCAATTAAAAAATGTTTGCCGGATCGTTCAAACTCTTTAGGCTCAAAATACACCGGTATGTTTAATTCTTCATGGAAATAGCTCTTCATCCACATATCATGATTGCCGATGAATAAATGCACAGGAATGCCGCTGTCGGTAATTTCAGCCAGCTTACCCAGCAATCGGGTATAGCCTTTGGGAATTACGTTTTTATATTCAAACCAGAAATCAAAAATATCGCCCAGAATAAAAATTTCAGCACAATTGTTTTTTATACTTTCAAGAAATTGCACAATCTTCTTTTCTCTTTGCAGGCTCGAAGAATAGTCGGGCGCACCCAGATGAAAATCGGATAAGAAATATATTTTTTTATCGTTGTCCGGTGCTTGCTGCATTTATTTTTCAATCAGGAAACAAAAAACTTTTTGTGGCCCGTGTATGCCTACAACCAACGTCTTCTCTATATCTGCGGTACGGCTGGGGCCCGTTGCCAGTGTTACCATCGATGGAATTCTGTCATATTTACTTTCCAGAATTTTTAATCCGTCGGCTATATCGTATACTACCTGACTGGTGTAAGCCACACAAATATGAATAGGTGTGTAAACACTGGTGGTGCGTCCGCTCTGCAATGCACTGCTCAGTAAAATACTTCCGGTTCTTGCAATCAATGCTTCGCAGGAAGTTATTGCGGCGGGCGAATCTGCCATATTACTAAAAGCCAGTTTGTGAAATCCGTGCTGCTGAATCAGATTAATTATTTCACTTTCGCGGCAATAAATTCTGCTCCACTCGTTATTGGTTGCCAATCCTGCAAGTTTGTTTACAAAATCTGTTTCATCGGTACAATAAATAAATTGTCCCTGTGTATTTTTAAAATTTTCAGCAAACAGCACATCAAGGTTTTCCGTTTCTTTGGGAAAAACAACGCTTACATCATCTGTCTGTATATCCGGAAAAGGTTTTTCTACCGGTTTCTTTAAAGCATTTTTAATTCTGCTTAATATATTATCTCTTGCTGCCAAGTCTTTATTATTTATTATTAAAAGCAAATTTAAGCAATGAATTTTTAATATAACCTTATAAAAGCTTTTAGTTCATTTATTAACAAGACTATTATCATTTATCCTAACTTTGCTTTAATGCAATTTAAACTACATTCAGCTTATCAGCCATCAGGAGACCAGCCGGAAGCCATCAGGCAGCTTACAGAAGGTATCAACAACGGTGAACATTTTCAGACTTTGCTTGGCGTAACCGGTTCGGGTAAAACATTTACCATGGCCAACGTCATACAAAACGTACAGCGCCCTACGCTCGTGTTGACGCATAACAAAACGCTGGTAGCTCAGTTGTATGGCGAGTTCAGACAATTTTTTCCTGATAACGCTGTGGGTTACTTTGTAAGTTATTACGATTATTATCAGCCTGAAGCTTTTATGCCGGTAACAAATACGTATATAGAAAAAGATTTAAGCATTAATGAAGAGCTGGACAAACTTCGGCTGCAAGCCACGGCACAACTGCTTTCCGGAAGAAGAGACATTGTTGTTGTAGCCAGTGTAAGCTGTATTTACGGTATGGGCAACCCTACAGAATTTGCCAGCGGCATCATACGCATACAAAAAGGTCAGACAATTTCCAGACAAGGATTTCTGCACGATTTGGTTAACGCTTTATATAATCGCACGCAAACAGATTTCTCACGCGGTACTTTCAGAGTAAAAGGAGATACGGTAGACATTAATCTGCCTTATGTGGATTACGGATACAGAATTAGTTTTTTTGATGATGAAATAGAATCTATTGAAAGTATTGATACCATTACGAATAAGCGCATTGAAAAAATTGATAACGCAGCCATTTTTCCTGCTAATTTATACCTCGCTCCTAAAGACATGATGCAGCAAATTATGTATGAAATTCAGGACGAAATGCAGGCACAGGTACAATACTTTACCAGTATCAATAAGTTGCTGGAAGCACAACGCATAAAAGAACGTGTAGAATATGATCTTGAAATGATGCGCGAACTGGGATATTGCAATGGTATAGAAAATTATTCGCGATTTTTTGACAGAAGAAATCCGGGAACACGTCCTTTCTGTTTGCTCGATTATTTTCCAAAAGATTTTATTTGCATCATTGATGAAAGCCATCAAACAGTACCGCAGATTTCAGGCATGTACGGTGGCGACAGAAGCAGAAAATTAACATTGGTAGAATATGGTTTTCGCCTGCCGAGTGCCATGGATAACCGTCCGCTGAATTTTCAGGAATTTGAAAGCATGATTGGTCAAACTGTTTTTGTGTCTGCAACTCCGGGAGAATACGAACTGGCAAGAACAGAAGGCATTGTGGTGGAGCAGGTGGTGCGTCCTACAGGATTATTGGATCCGCCAATTGAGATAAGACCCAGTTTTAATCAGATTGATGATTTGCTGGAAGAGATTGATCAGCAGGTAAAAAAAGGCGGACGTGTTTTGGTAACTACTCTTACGAAACGTATGGCAGAAGAAATGGATAAATATCTACAACGCATCAACATTCGCTCCAAATATATACACAGTGAAGTGCATACACTTGACCGTGTAGAAATATTAAGACAGCTTCGTCTGGGAGAAATTGATGTGCTGGTTGGTGTAAATCTTTTGCGTGAAGGGCTTGATTTGCCGGAGGTCTCACTGGTTGCTATTTTAGATGCTGACAAGGAAGGTTTTCTGCGTAATGAACGTTCTCTTACTCAAACGGCAGGGCGCGCCGCAAGAAACGTAGAAGGTAAAGTTATTTTTTATGCCGATAAAATTACCGACAGTATGCAGCGCACCATTGATGAAACCAACAGACGCCGCGAAAAACAAATTGCGCATAATATTGAACACAACATTACACCGACAACGGTATCAAAAACAAAAGAACAGGTTTTTGCACAAACTTCGGTTCTTGACATCAAGGGCTTTGACGAAAATAAACCCAACGCTATCGGCTATGATCAGGATATTAATCAAAGTATCGCAGCGGAAAAAGCTGAAGAATACGGTAAAAAGAAAACTATTCCTCAGGTAGAGAAAGAAATTGAACAGGTTAAAAAGCGCATGAATAAAGCCGCTAAGGATATGGACTTTATGGAAGCAGCTAAACTACGTGACGAAATGTTTGCTTTGCAGGAGCAATTAAAAAGAATGAAATAAAAATTACAGCTCTCTTATTTTAATATCCTTAAACCAGATGGTGTATCCGTGATCCTGCAATCCTATAAATCCTTCCGTAGGTATGCCTTCTGTAAACCCGGGGAAATGTTTGAATTTACTGTTCTCTACAAGCGCATCCCATTCCGGTGTCCACAGGGTATATTTTACCACTTCCATTCCGTTTTGTATGTGCACCACATTACCATCTTTAACGCGCACTACAATATTGTTCCAGCTTCCGGCAGGTTTTGCAGACTTAGGATCGGCTGCAATCATATCATATAAAGAACCTGCCAAATGCGATGCCACTTTATTGTCGGTAGCATTGTCGTTATCAAGTATCTGAATTTCAGGAGCCGCATAATAAATAGGTTTGCCCGGCACTTCTCTTACATTATAAAATATCCCTGAATTGCCCATGGGACTTGACTTCCAGTCGAGAGACAACTCAAAGTTTTTAAATTTTTTATCTGCAAAAATAATATCTCCTCCGGCTCCGTGACCGGCTTGTTTTCCTTTAGCCGTAAAGACCTTCATAGTACCGTCTTCAATCACCCAGTTGTCCGGCATTCCTGCACCATTCACCTGACGCCATCCTGTAAAATCTTTTCCGTTGAAAAGAGAAATCCACTTACCTTTACCCGAACCGATATTTGCTGAGGAACAGGCAGAAAGGATAATAGATGATATTAAAAAGACTAAAGACAACTTTAAGTATTTCATAGTTTTTATTTTAGTCCAAAAATAAGCTTTGTAAAAACAATACTCTAAAATTTGTTTAAATTATTTTTAGTTTTTTTAATCCATTAACATATTTAGCAGTCTGACTATATGTCTTTCAGTTTTGTATATTTAATCTGTTTTACAATGAAGAAGTATTTATCATTTATTGCCGTTGGATTCTTTTTATTTTTATCATCCTGCACAAAGGATATGTTCTGGTCTCCCGAACGCAGAATCGTTGGCACATGGGAACTTGCAGAAATTACAAAAATTGGCATTGGCTCAAGAGAAGTTATTTTTGACAGAGGTGTTTTCACTTTTTATGAAGATGGATCTGGAATACGAAATGAGTTCAAGAGAAAAATATTTTGGTAAATGGAAGATGAATTCCCGCTATATTGATGACTATGACGGAGGCAGCGAAAGAGTTTCCTCTCTTTCCGTTACCGTTACTGACAGCAACAACAGAGTAATGCTTACCGAGTTATTTGACGATGTTTACTTTATGTCTTCCCGCAGATTCAGAGCTGAAATAAACGGAAATAGTTATACTTATTATTATGATTTTTACAAAATAAATGATGGTATGTACAGATAGAATATATTAATTGTCTACTTCTGTAATCGTTGCCCTGTCATCGTTTAAGCGTTTTTCATAATTAACTTTAAATCTGTCAAGATTGGGTGTATTCTTACGTTCTCTTTGCAGTTCGTGTTCATAAATCGATTTACCGAGGTGAAAGAAAAAAGGATGTCCGGTTGATTCATATTCATAATTCCCATCGTTCAAGATACCATCCTCGTTTACATAAATTGTGGCTGAAAGCAAATATTCAACATTGTTTTTAAAGTCTGCAACATAAGATATATCTGTAAGAAAGCCGTATGCCCAGCCAACTTTGTTAAACACTCTTACGCCTTCAGGTAAAGTTTTGTGTGTGCTGTCGCGAAAAAAGAACTTCACAAACGAATCATAAAACTTTTCACCATCATATTTAGGATAATTAGTCTCGCCCGGAAACTGCGATAAATAATGATAAAGAAAGGTATAGTCTTCCTGTGTAAGATGAAATCGCTGAGAAGGTTTTACACTTTCAGGAAACATAACCGAACGCATAATATTGTGCAATTCTTCCAAAGCCATTCTGTTTTTTGTTGAGAAGTCAAAAGGCTTTTGTACAATATTGTCATTGGCATCCATATAGGCATTACCCAGTTTTTCATCGCGGCTGTGATCAAAAGCATCCTGATTGAAAAGCATGGGTTGTGCAAATAAAACATTCCCATTCTCATCATAAAAACTCACCGGATTGGTATGCCGATTTTCATCGATACTCATCGGCACAAACCTGTGCATGATGCGTACATTATCATATCCTTTGGAATGCAGACTACGGTTGATTTCCTGCTGACCAACAAATTCGTACATTCTGTTATAAGCATCATTATCACTCACCAAAAAAGCTTTCTTAATGTAATGAGCGATGGATGGATAACCATTTTCAGAAGTTTTATCTTCGGTCATTTTTGTCTGCTTGCTGTATGCACTGTCAAAAGCAATCCGAGTATATTTAGAAATATTCTGTTCTTTCAAACGGTTGAGTTTATCGAGTGATAACAAAGCGAGCGGAAACTTCACAGTTGATGCAGGATTAAAATACATCTGCTCATTTACATTAAAATAGTGGTTGGTAAAAGCAGGTTGATTATTTTTATCTCTGTCTATTTGCGTATAAATAATCTGCAATCTGTATTTATCCGGCTCATTCAATATCTTTTGAAAATCTTTATTATCTACAGAACTCAAAAACTCTTCAGTAAACCATTTTGTATAGTTGGATTGCGCATGTATATTCTCATTCATAATTGATGCGAGTGTTAGCAGTAAAAAAATATATCTGTACATGTATATTAATTTTTATTTTAGAAAACTCTTCTGCCTCCTGTGTACGTTGCAATAACTTTAGTTTGCAAAACTTCTTCAGCAGTACATTTCATCAGGTCTTTATCTAAGATAATAAAATCAGCCAGTTTACCCGCTTCCAGAGAACCTTTTTTATCCTCTTCAAAAGAAGCCTTTGCAGCCCATATCGTCATACCACGAATAGTTTCTTCTCTTGTCAAAGCGTTTTCTTTTTGAAAACCATCAGCCGGTAAAGCCTGTGCATCCTGTCTGAATACGGCAGCATAAAAAGTTTTAAAAGGAGAAATATCTTCTACCGGAAAATCTGTACCTAATGGTATCCAACTGTTCTGTGCGAGTAATTGCTTATAGGCGTATGCAGTTTTTATGCGTTCTTCTCCAAGCCTGTCTGTAGCCCAGTACATATCTGATGTGGCATGTGTAGGTTGTACCGAAGGAACAATATTGTATTTTGCAAACAAATTAAAATCTGTACTGTCAACAATTTGCGCATGTTCTATGCGCCAACGTTTATTATTTTCTCCCTGCAGATACTTAGCATATATACGCAGTATTTCTCTGTTAGCACTATCGCCGATAGCGTGCGTTGCCATCTGCCAGCCGTTCTTGCTTATTTCAGCAGCTACACTGTCAAAATGTGCCAACGATTGCAGCATCAATCCATGTGTGTGAGGCGCATCATGATAAGGCTTTAGCAAACACGCACCTCTTGACCCCAAAGCACCATCGGCAAACAATTTAAAACTTCTTACCACTAAATAATCTTCATCAATAATGCCATTGTTTTTTAACCAGATATAATTTTCTTCTGCATCGCTCAGCATCACATTCATACGCATTTGAAGAGAATCATTTTTATACATTTTCTGCAAAAACTCCACATCTTTATAACTTAAACCGCAGTCAGTTAAAGAGGTGATTCCCAAAGCAAAACAATTTTTCTGCGCTTCCTGCAATGCAGACTGCATCAGCGTTTCAGACGGCTCCGGAACTTTGGCAGTTAAAGCATTCATGGCATTATCTATCAGCACGCCCGTCATTTTTCCTTCGCTTACCATTATTTCTCCTCCGCTGATTTTATCTGTAGCCTGCAAACCTGCTGCTTTTAGTGCGTCGTCATTGGCAATTAAAGCATGCCCATCAATACGCGTGAGCATAACCGGACGGTCAGGAAAAAATTCATTCAGCAAATTGTTATCAGGAAAAGCCTTTACCTCCCAGTCGTTTTGATCCCAGCCTCTGCCTGTAATCCAGCCATCAGGATTTTTTTCTGCAAAAGCTACAACCCTCTCTACCGCTTCTTTCCAGCTTTTTGTTTCTGTAAGATTAACCTTTCTCAAACTTAAAGCATAACCAACAAAATGTGCATGTGCATCGTTAAATCCCGGATAAATAAATTGTCCTTTTGCATCAAGTTCCTCAACAGGTTCGTATTTATTTTTCAAATCAGCATAACTGCCTGTTTCCAGAATTTTCCCGTCTTTAATTACCATTGCCTCCTGCACGGTAAACAAACTATCTACTGTATAAATTACTGCGTTGTACACCAGCAAATCCGCTCTGTTCATAGTATTACATGAAATAGTCATAGAAAATAATAGCATAAGAAAACAAAACCGCATAAACAGTATTTTGTATAAAAGTAATAAAAAAGAGACCATTTGCATAGTCTCTTTCATAATTTGATTTTATAAATTTATTTCAGATGGTCTAATGCTGTTGCATAGTCAGGCTCATTGGCAATCTCTGAAACCTGTTCGTTGTACACAACTTTACCTTCTTCATCAACCACAACAATTGCACGGCTGAGTAAGCCTTTCATCGGACCGTCTGTAATTTCAACACCATATTCTTTTCCGAAATCACTTCTGAAATCAGACAGCATTACAACATTTTTTAAACCTTCGGCTGCGCAGAAGTTGGATTGTGCAAAGGGCAAATCTTTTGACACACAAAGCACAACAGCTCCATCGAGAGCAGAAGCTTTTTCATTAAACTTTCTTACAGAAGTTGCACATACACCGGTGTTGATACTCGGAAAAATATTTAATACAACCTTTTTACCTTTATAATCACTTAGTTTTTTATCCTGAAGATCAACATCCGTGAGCGTTACATCCGGAGCGTTATCTCCCACACCCGGAAGATTACCTGAAGTATTTACTGCATTTCCTTTAAATGTTACCTGTGCCATAATATTTAGTTTTAATAGTTTTTAAAATGAATCTCAAATCTAAGTTTTTATTTGTTTAGATAATGATAAATTTATTGTTTCCACAACAAACTTCCGTCTCCGTAACTCAAAAAACGAAAATTATTTTGCAAAGCATAGTCATACACTTTTTTCCAGTCCACTCCTACTACCGCGGCTACCAGCAACAATAGTGTAGAGTTAGGCTGATGAAAGTTTGTAATCAATCCGTCAGCAACTTTCAACTGATATCCGGGCGCGATAATTATTTGTGTTTTTGCATACAACTTCTCAATATTCTTTCCATTCATGTATTCCAGCAAAGCTTGTATTGCTTCGCCCAAGCTGTATTCCTGAGGCAATTCATAACATTCCCATTGTAGTAAATCTCCAAAACCTTTATCACACAATAGTTTCACGCCCATCCAGTACAAACTTTCCAATGTGCGCAATGAAGTTGTACCTACAGCAATTATTTTATTTTTTCTGATGATTATTTTTTCGAGTAAATTTTTATCTACCTCAAAAAACTCAGCATGCATTTCGTGTTGCTGCATTGTATCTGCTTTTACAGGTTTAAAAGTACCTGCACCTACATGCAATGTGAGATAATGTTGTTCTATATTTTTTGAAGAAAGGTTTTGCATTAATGTTTCTGTAAAATGCAAGCCTGCCGTCGGCGCAGCCACAGAACCATCAAAAGTGGCGTAAACTGTCTGATAGCGCTCTTTATCGGACGCTTCGCTTTTTCTGTTGAGATATGGAGGTAAAGGAATTTCGCCCAGCAAATGCAGTATTTCTGCAAAAGTAAAATCATTGTTCCAGGAAAACTCTATAAGAAAATAATCATTTTTTTTCTCTGCCTTTCTTGCCTCAATAACTATTTTGCCTTGAGGAGAATCTATTGTTTTCTGCAAAGCATCTTCTTTCCATTTTTTTGCACCTCCTACCAGACATTTCCATAAAACCTTTTGCCGTTGCAACATGGCAGAAGTAATATCTGCGTAGGTTTCAGCCGGCTCCAAACAAAATATTTCTATTTTGCTTCCGGTATTTTTCTCAAAATACAATCTTGCTTCCACAACTTTTGTATTGTTAAATACAAGCATGGTGTCTGCCGGAAGTTCTTTATACAACGCCGCATACACCGTTTGATGAACTTCTCCTTTTTTATACACAAGCAGTTTACTCTGATCTCTTTCGGGCAGAGGAAATCTTGCTATTTTTTCATCCGGCAATGTGTAAGTATAGTCCTGAATCTTTATATTTCGCGGGTTCTGGCTCATGTTTAAATATTACATATAAATTACAAATTTATAATCCTTTACTCAATTTATTGAGGTGTATTTTTTATCTTTGCCCTAAAGAAATTAACTACTTATGATTAAGACCGGAAATCCCGTTATTAGTATATATACTGAAATGACTCCCAACCCCGAAACAATGAAGTTTGTTGCCAACAAATTGTTGTATCCCGGCAAAAGCCTTGATATTGCTGACGAAAACAGTGCGGGGCCTTCTCCTTTGGCGAAAGAATTATTTAGTTTTCCTTTTATAAAAGGTGTATTTATTGCTTCTAATTTTATTACGCTTACCAAAAGTGATGTTTCTGTTGATTGGCAAGATGTTATTCCTACCGTGAAACAATTTTTGAAAGAATATATCGAAAACGGCGGAGTTATTGTAAATGAAGAAGAAGCCGCAAAGCTGAAAGTAGAATCTACTAATGATGTATCTGCTGATGACGACGATGTGGTAAAAAGAATAAAAGAAATGCTGGACAATTATGTACGCCCTGCTGTAGAGATGGATGGCGGAGCTATACAGTTTAAAAGTTATAACGATGGTATTGTGAACCTTGCGCTTCAAGGCAGTTGCAGCGGATGTCCCTCTTCAATGATTACGCTAAAAGCAGGTATTGAAGGCATGATGAAACGCATGATACCGGAAGTAAAAGAAGTTGTTGCCGACGCTGAATAGGAGAAAATATATAAACAAAATCTTTTAAATGTGTGTGATTATTTCACGCACATTTTTTGTAGAAGACCGTTAAATAGTGCGTTACCATTATTCCATTTACAGATCCATGCAGCATCTTTTCAACAGTATTGTATGTAACGCCGTGCTTGTTCATTTTTAATACATATTTTCTAGACTTCAGAATGCATATAAATATTAAAAACAATTTCAAACTCAGCAATATCAATATAGCCTTACTTATTAAATTCTTTTTAATGATTTAAATTTGCAAAAAATATTTTTGAATGGCAGCTTTACAATTTGAGTTACAACAAACCGACGGCAACAGCTCTGCAAGAGCAGGAAAACTAACGACCGACCACGGAGAAATACACACACCCATTTTTATGCCTGTCGGTACTGTAGGTAGCGTAAAAGCTGTTAATCAGCAACAACTGGAAAATATTGTACAGGCGCAAATTATTCTTGGCAATACTTATCATCTTTATTTACGTCCGGGAACAGATATATTGCAACAAGCTGGCGGACTGCATAAATTCAACGGATGGAATCGCCCGATTTTGACCGATAGCGGAGGCTATCAGGTTTTCTCTCTGGCAGATAACAGAAAAATAAAAGAAGAAGGCGTTTGGTTTCAGTCGCATATAGATGGCAGCAAACACCTGTTTTCTCCAGAAGGTGTAATGGATATACAACGCAATATCGGTGCCGATATAATAATGGCTTTTGATGAATGTCCGCCCGCAGGCTGCGAATATATTTATGCAAAAAAAAGTATGGAACTTACACATCGCTGGCTCGACAGATGCATTACGCGCCTTAGCGAGACAGAAGACAAATACGGCTACACACAAAACCTGTTTCCTATTTTGCAGGGCAGCACTTTCAAAGATTTGCGTACAGCATCGGCACAATATATCGCCTCTAAAAACGCGGTGGGCAATGCCATTGGCGGATTGAGTGTGGGAGAACCGGAAGATAAGATGTACGAATTTACAGCCCTTAGCTGCGAGCATTTGCCACAGGACAAGCCACGCTATCTGATGGGTGTTGGAACTCCGTGGAATATACTGGAATGCATTTCGTTGGGAGTAGATATGTTTGATTGTGTAATGCCTACCCGCAACGCCAGAAACGGCATGCTGTTTACCACGCAGGGTGTTATCAATATAAAAAATAAAAAATGGGCAAATGATTTTTCTGTGATTGATGATGGATTTGAAAATGAAATCAGCAATTATTATTCAAAAGCTTATTTAAGACATCTGTTTATTTCAGGAGAATTACTGGGCGGACAATTAGCCTCTCTGCACAATCTTTCTTTCTATCTGTGGCTTGTTGCAGAAGCGCGTAAACATATAGTTGCAGGAGACTATAACAACTGGAAAAACGAGATGATTCCTGTGCTAAAAACAAGAAGATAGTAAGAACGCGCCAGATGGCGCGTTCTTACACATCCAGAAACTATAGAATATACTTGCGAGGCGAGGACGCCTCGCAAAAAATCATTTTATTCTTTATAAATCAATCTTTCCACAAAAAAGGAAATAAGATAACAGCCAGCGCAACAACAAGGATATCCAGCAATACAAGCATTCCAACCATATTTCTGAACTCAGTAACAATGGCTGAAGAAAAAGCAACTTTTGAAATTCTTCCCAGCAATAATAACTGCGGTACAATTAAAGGGAAACCCATTATTGCCATCAACGAAGCTTGTTGCTGAGCCTTAGCCGCTATGGCTGCCAGAAAGGTGAAGGTTAAACTTAATCCTAATGCACCTAAAAAAGCAATACCTACAAATTCTGAAGTATTAATCAAAGGATTACCCAGCAAAAAAACAAACAGCAAAAGACTGATACCGGCCATTACCAACATAAGCAACACATTAAAGATGAGCTTAGCCAGTACAAAATTTACCGGACCCGTAACAGAATAAAAATACAGCATTCTTCCTTTGCTTTCCTGCAAAAAACTTTTAGCAACAGCATTCACACAAACAAACAACTGCACCACCCAGAACATGGCATTCCACACCGTTTCATCGGGTTGTCCCATGGTGATGTACACAATAAAAATTGTGGAAGCTACATAAAGTAATACACCATACAATGTGTATTGCTGACGTAGCTCCAGTAATAAATCTTTTTTGATTAATGTAATGATAGGATGCGTTGCCAATTTTTTCTGCTTCAGTTTACTGATGCAAAGAAAAGATATTTTACGCTTTCAATCTAAAATTAAAAAGAATAGTACCTGTCTGCACTTTTGCAGTGCTTTTGCTTAGTCTTAATTGCTTTGCTTTTCTTACAGCAATATTTCTGATATTTGAGCTAGTTGTGGTAGTTCCTTTCGGATTGATGGATGCGCTGGTAACATTTCCTGCTGCGTCAACTACAATCTTTACGGCAACTCTGGCATTCTGATCAAATTTGTCTGAAAGGGAAGGATAAGCCACTATGCGTCTGCCGGATAAACCTTCTCTTATGCTTACGCCCGATGTTCCCGTTCCTCCGTTTCCTCTGTAGCTGTCCGAAGTAAGATTTCCGTTTGCCCTGCCCTGATCTCCGCGACCTCCTGCTATACCCTGACTGGTGACGCCATTGTAACTGTCGGCACGATTACCACCCGTACCTGTACCACCACGATACACCGCTTTAGGCTGTGCAGTTCTGCTGGTACCGCTACCTGATGCAGTTCTTGTTGCTGTTCTGGGTGTGGTTGTAGCTGTAGTTCTGGCGGCTGTAGTAGTTTTCTTTTTGGGAGCTTCTGTAGCCGTTAACTTTTCAACTGCTTTTGCAGGTCTTGTTGTGCTTTTAGGCTTGGAAGTAGTTTTGATGACCGGAACATTTTTCTCTTCATTTCTAACCACTTCTTTGTGTACCGCTACTTCTTCTGATGCAATGTTGTTGCTTCTGTTAGCCGTTTCCATTGCTTCTTCTTCCATCATGGGAGCTGCACTTTCTTCGGCAGAAGCCATTATATCAGGTGCAGGATCGCCCGGCACCAATGGAGCTATATCTCCGAAGCCTTCATCGCCATAGCCTAAATTAACCTCAATACCCGAATCTAAAACCGGCGGAGGTGAGGGCTGCAATGTCCAGTGGGTAAAGAAAAAGAACAAGCCTATTGCCGCACATGTAAACAGCGTGAGCAAAGAAGCCTGAATATTTTTAGATTTTTCAGTCTGTATTTTTACATCAGCCATAATTAAAATTCTTTATAATAACACAATTATCCTAAGCTATTTTACAAAGTAAAAACTAATTGATATACAAAAATCAATTGTTGATTAATTGTAGGAC
>JAEWWO010000348.1 GCA_023396345.1 Bacteroidota bacterium | reverse complement strand
TACAAAAACTGAGCAATCACCGCCAACACAAAATGTTTAGTCTGCCATAGAGATTGTTTGTTCTGTGTGTTTACGGATGTAGTTTCTGAAACACCGTGATCATCAACATTTTCAGGATTTATATCAGGTAGTTTTACAAAGAAAAACATCACTATTACCAACAGTACAATTATTCCTAATCCAATGTAAGGAACTATTAATGCTGAATTATCCACGGGTAATTCTTCTACGGCAGCAACAATGGTATTATGATTTACACCCGTAAATACCGATTTTAAAGCTTTCCAGAAAGACACAAACGAATTTTCAGAAGAAGGATTATTAAAAATTAACAAACTCCCCACCAATGGACCCAGAATCCAGCCAATGGCATTAAATGTTTGCGCAAGGTTAATTCTGCTGGCTGCATACTTAGGATCACCCAACACTGTGGTGTAAGGATTGGCAACGGTTTCAAGAAATGTCAATCCACAAAAAATAATTAACAGTCCTAATAAAAATGCCCAGAACTCATTGATATTTACCGCGGGAAAAAACCAGAAACAACCAATTGCGAACAAGCTTAGCCCAAACAATATTCCCATTTTATAGCCATACTTTCTTGCTATAAAACCGGCAGGTAAAGCCATTATAAAATAAGCACCATACGCTGAAGCCTGCACCAACCCTGATTCTGCTTTTGATAAATCAAGCGCATCCTGAAAATGCTTGTTCAATATATCCAATAATGAATGGGCGAAACCCCACAACAAAAAAAGACAGGTAATTAAAATAAAAGGCAACCTGTAATTGGTGCCGTCGGCAGTAGTGAATATTGATTTATTTTGAGACATGTATTGTGAGTTTTAATAAGATTGAATGATTTTATTTTTGCGGATAAAAATATTGTACGTCAAATGACTGACTGATTATTTCCATTGCCTGATGATAATCTTTGATGTTCCCAGCAGCTATCGCCTGCGTAACAATATTACCAATTGCTGTAGCTTCAACAGGTCCGGCTATTACAGGCAAACCCGTAACATCACTGGTAAGCTGGTTTAATACGTTGTTTCTGCAACCGCCTCCCACAATATGAATTTTTTCAATCGCAACACCTGATGTTTGCTGCATTTGCGCTAAAGTATCTTTGTATTTGTAAGCTAAAGAATCCAAAATAATTCTTACAAATTCGTATTTATTTTCCGGCTTCTTCTGATTTGTATTTTCGCAATAGTCAGCAATGGCATCGCACATATTATCAGGCTTAGAGAACACAGCGTTGTCCGGATTGATAATCACATTACTTTTTATCTGTGCTGCTCCGTTCAGTAAATCATCGTAGCTAATAGTACTTCCTTCTTCTTCCCATTCTTTCATTGCACATTGCAACAACCAGAGTCCGGTAATATTTTTTAAGTAAAGAATTTTATTATTAACTCCACCTTCATTGGTCATATCTGCCTCCAATGATTCTGTGGTTAAGATTGGCTTATCTAAGTGCATACCCAGTAAGGACCAAGTACCCGAGCTGATAAACGCAGTGTTTTCGCCGGGCTGCCAGGTGATAGCGGCCGCGCTGGCGGTGTCATGAGAGCCCACCGCATAAATATTCAGCGGTTGTGTTTCAAGTTCGCTACAGATATTATCTGTGAGAGTGCCAAGTAATTCTCCGGGCATAACAATGTTATTCATTATACCTTCGGGAATTTGCAAAGCCCGCATAATTTCAGGAGACCATTTTTTGGTTTGTGCATCCAGAAAATTGGAAGTAGAAGCAATGGTGTATTCATTTGCTTTTTTTCCGGTTAAAAAATAATTGAACAAATCGGGCATAAACAAAAGATCAGAAGCCATCGCAAGTTGCGGATCTTCAGTTTCATTCATTGCCAGCAGCTGAAAAGCTGTATTGATTTCCATTATTTGTGTTCCGGCAATTTTATACAAATTGTCTTTAGATATTTTTTCAAAGACATAATCCAGAATCCCGCTGGTGCGTGCATCTCTGTAACATACGGGATTTCCCAGTAATTTTCCGGACGCATCTAGTAATCCGAAATCCACACCCCAGGTATCTACAGCCAGACTTTCCACAGCAGGAAACCGGGCAACTGCCAATTTAATTCCTTCTTTTATTTCCTGAAACAATTGTAAAAAATTCCAGTACAAAACGTTGTCCAGCTTTAATTGCGGATTGCTGAATCTGTGTATTTCAGTAAGTTTGAGCGTACCGTTTTCGATAGAGCCTACTATAACTCTGCCGCTTCCGGCACCTAAATCTACAGCTATATGATGCATAGCATTATTTTTTTGCTTTACCTTTTACATAATAATCAAGGTCATCTACATGATCCTGTGTCAATAAATTGTAATCGCCCTTGCTCTGCAAAATTATTCTGCATGCAAATTCAAAGAAAGATGCTTTTTGATAAGCATCATCCAGACTTACCCCTTTAACTACAATACCATGATTAATTAAAAGTGCTACGTCATTATCTTTTAAAACCTCACAAACTCTTTTTGCGAGTTCAGGAGAGCCCGGTCTTGTATATTCAATTTCTTTTATTCCTACACAATAACAAGGCACTTCCGCAATTACATTATAATCAGAAGGTCTGTTTTTTTGACAGGCAATAGTAGTGGCATAATAGGGTGAACAATGCAGCACCACATTTACATCGGGATTGTTGCGCATAACGCCTAAATGAAACCCACTTTCCATAGAAGAGCGAATACCGTTTAATGGTTGTCCGCTTTTGATATCAGCAACTGTAATTTGTTCTCTTCTTAATTTAGGCAACCAGGAACCTGTACCTGACACCAGTGCTACATCTTCTGAAACTCTCAGGGAAAGATTTCCGCTACTGCAAACTGTCAATCCTGATGCGCCTACATTGTGTGCTGTTTCCAGAAAACTGTTATATATATCATCTGATATGTGTATCATTTTTTTTGTATAATTTTTTCTTGAAAAATTTTTCACCACAAAGGAAATTATGAGTTTATGCCTTTGTGGTGAATGAATTATTTATTATTTGTATAATGGTCCGTACGTTGCACAAGCTCTGTAATCGCTTCCTTCTTTATCCATACCAAAAGCATTCCATGCGCTTGGGCGGAAGATATCTTTATCTTCAATGTTGTGCATACAAACAGGGATACGCAACATAGAACAAAGCGTGATGATATCTGCACCTATATGTCCATAACTGAATGAACAGTGGTTGGCACCCCAGTTGTTCATTACGCTATACACATCTGTGAAAGCACCGCTTCCTGTAAGACGCGGAACAAACCAGGTTGTAGGCCATGTTCTATCAGTACGTTCGTTTAAAGTATTGTGTACTTCTTCTGGCAAATCTACTGACCAGCCTTCTGCTAATTGCAATACAGGCCCCACACCTTTAACCATGTTGACTCTTAAAATAGTTAATGGCATTTCTCCTTTAGATAAAAAGCCTGATGAATAACCGCTTCCTCTGAAATATTCTCTGATTGCAGGATACCAGTTAGTTGCGTCCAAACAATCTTTAGCTTCCTGCTCAGTGATTTCCCAGAACGGTTTCATGGCAGGTTTGCCATCAATAGTTTGTCTGCCTGTTCCATCCAAACTTGCAGAACCTGAATTTAATAAATGAAGGAATCCGTCTTTAGCGCGGCCTGTCATTTCCTTGCCTGTAACACGTTTTACAGCATCAGGACTCCAGTAAGTTCTTACATCGGCAAAAACCTGAGCAGTATGTGTAAGCATCTGACCAAACAACATTACTACACCGTTGAGTGAATCATTTTCCGTAGCAACGATGAATGCTTTTCTTATTCCGTTCCAGTCGAATGAAGAGTTGAGTATAGCCTCTGAAAAGTCTCCGTTTGGCATAAAATCAGTCCATTGTCTTTGTCCCTGAAAACCGGATGCAATTGCATTGTGCCCCAGTGCTTCCTCTTTAAATCCTGCTTCCAGCAATTTGGGATTACCAGTCATTAAATCACGGATGATAAGCGTCATTTTCACAACGGTTTCCCAGTCTTTATCTTTATCTTCTCTTGCTTTTTGTCTTTCTTCTGTATTAAAATCTGTTCCTTCCTTACAATTTTCTCTTGTCCATTTAATGGCTTTTTCAAATTCTTCCTTATCATAAATTTCTTCTGTAATACGGCGTGTTACTTCTGACATATCCACATATTCATTTCTCATTCCCAAATATTCCTGGAAGAAATCTGCATTTACAATAGAGCCTGCAATACCCATAGACACAGAGCCTATAGACAAATAAGATTTACCTCTTAATGAAGCAACGGCAATACCTGCTTTGGCAAAGCGGAGCAATTTACCTTTCACATCTTCGGGAATGCTTGTATCGCCTGCTTCCATAACATCTTTACCATAAATACCAAATGCGGGTAATCCTTTTTGAGTGTGTCCTGCCAAAGCTGCAGCCAGATATACTGCGCCGGGACGCTCTGTACCGTTGAATCCCCATATTGCCTTAGGCATAAACGGATCCATATCAATTGTTTCAGAACCATAGCACCAACAAGGCGTAACCGTAATAACCACACCCACACCTTCTTTCTTAAACTTTTCAGCGCAGGCAGCAGCTTCTGCCACACGTCCGATAGTTGTATCTGCTATTACGCATTCAACAGCAGAACCATCTGAATATTTCAGATTGCTTGTAAGCAGCTCAGCCAGTGACTTTGCCATGTTCATTGTTTGATCTTCAAGCGATTCTCTAACGCCTAATTG
>JAEWWO010000346.1 GCA_023396345.1 Bacteroidota bacterium | reverse complement strand
GAACCAAGACAGCGGATTACCCAGATTGGCATTCAGCAATCGGTTGCTGATTTTTTTGGCTGAATTATTTACAATATCCAATACCCACAATTCAAGCCCTTCCGGTTTTGTATGTGTAAATGCAAGATATTTTTCGTCAGGAGAAAGTACAAAGTTGGCCAACTGAGCGTTTGCGGGCAATCCTGAAACTTTATTGATTTTATTTCCGGTAAGAGATTTTGTTTCAAGATTGGTCACATAAGTTATAGTGCTCGATATATTTGTTTTGGGATTAATCCTCAACCCTCCCAGGCGCATTTCTTCTATAAACAAGTCTTCAAGCGTTTTGTATGTATTTCTGTATTGTAAAATAATTGTTCCTGTTTTTTCGCTTAAAGCTACAGAAGGCGGACGCTGATAATCTACAAGATCAAGAATTTCTTTAGGTGGTTTTTGATAGGTTATGTTTTCCTGTGTCATAGCTTGAAAAGAAAATAACAAAAATGATAAAAGTATGATTTGCTTCATAATGTATATATTTTTTATAAATACTATTTTAATTTAAACGGTGCATGAGTTTTTACAAGATTATTGCATCTTAAAAGTCAATTGTGCAAAATCCTGTACAGACAACTGTTCTGCACGCTTTGAGAAAATATCATCTTTCAATGTTTCTTCATCAAACAAAGGCTTCACTGCGTTGCGCAGCATTTTTCTTCGCTGATTAAAAGCTAATTTTACCAAGGTAAAAAATGCTCTTTCCGATTTCATATCGGGTGTTTGATTGTTTCTCTTTAGTTCAATAACACCACTCATCACTTTTGGAGGAGGCGTAAAGCTTTCAGGAGGCACATCAAACAAATATTCCACATCATAAAAAGCCTGTATTAAAACGCTCAATATTCCGTATACTTTTGTGCCGGGTTTTGCTGCAACACGCATGGCCACTTCTTTCTGGAACATACCTATCCCTCTCGGTACAAATTCTCTCCAGTCTAAAATCTTAAATAATATTTGTGAGGAAATATTATAAGGAAAATTACCGACAACGGTAAACGGTGCAGCAAACGGCATTTCTGCTTTTAAAATATCCTGATGTATTATTTTATTTTCAATCCCGGGATAGGTTTTTATTAAATAATTTACTTTTTCATCATCCAGCTCAATAGCTTTGAAATCAATGTCTTTAATTTCGAGTAAATATTTAGTAAGCGCACCACCGCCCGGACCTATTTCCACAAGCGATTGTAAAGTCTCTTTCTTAAGCGCTTCTACTATATCAATACATATCTGTTCATTTTTAAGAAAATGCTGTCCCAGTGATTTTTTTAATGTGTACATCAACCTACAATTTTATCCGGATTTTTAGCAATAAATTCTGCCCAGCCTTTAGATTTTTTAATCGCTGCTACAGGACTTTTTATTTGATAATAATGACACATAGCAACTGCCAAAGCATCAGAAGCATCAAAATATCTGGGATTCTCTTCCAGTACAAAAATATTTTTCAGCATCTTCCACACTTGCTCTTTTGAAGCATTTCCGTTACCGGTTACGGACTGTTTAACTTTCTTGGGAGAATATTCTGTTACCTGCATTCCATGCTGCATGGCTACCGCTATGGCTACACCCTGTGCTCTGCCCAGCTTAAGCATACTTTGTACATTTTTTCCAAAAAAAGGAGCTTCAATCGCCAGTAAAGCAGGCTTATGCAATTGTATTAACTCATTTACAGTAGAATGAATTTTTTCCAATCTCACATACATATCTTTATGTGAACTCAACATAAGTGTTCCCATGGAAATAAGAACGGGAGAATTACCTGATATTTTAACAAGCGAATACCCCATTTGCACAGTACCCGGATCTATGCCTAAAATAATATCTGAGGTATCACTATTCATTGAACGAATATAAAATAAAAAAGTGGATATTATGCATATCCACTTTTACATTTTATCAAAATTAAATCAATTATTCCTGTACCTGGAAAACAATAGATTGTTTTTTACGTGAAATAACTTTTTGGTTATTCTGAATACCAGGTTCCCATTTACCACTTGCTTTAATCGCTCTCACAGCTTCTTGTGCTGTACCGTAACCGGGATCATTTAAGGCTTTAACTTCCGTAACATTGCCTTGTTTATCCACACGGAAAGAAACTGTAACTCTGTAAGTACCCGGAGGCGCTCCATTGTCTACCGGAGTATCCTGATTAAGGTTTCTTCTTAAGAAGTTCTCCCAGTTGCCCGGATATTTAGCTTCTACCTGTACTGTAGTAAACTCTTTATCATAATCTTCTTTTACAGCCGGCGCCGCAGAAGCTGCAACGTTTACGAAAGCCTTACCTCCTGCACCGCTTACCTCAACCGGAGGTGCAACAGCTGCTGTTTTAAGACCTTCCTGATCAAAGCTACCGATACGCTCATCTACTAATTCAGTCTGAGTTTTTGGTGGTTCTTTCACCTGAATATCCGGAGCTACTTTTGGAGGAGTAAACTTGGTGATATCCAGTTTTACCGGCTCAGATTTTGGTGGTGGTGGAGGTGGTGGCAACGGTGGCGGAGGCGGAGCCTCTACTTTTTGCTGCTGTATTTGAGACAATTGAATCTCCTGCACCATGTCTATTGTTTTGCCTTTGTTTTTCTTGTCCAGATTTAAAGAAAGAATTACAATAACAGCGGTAATAATAGCTGCCACAACAATTAATGCAAGGGATAAACGACGGACATAAGTCTTTCTTAACTCATAAGCACCGTATTCCTTGTTCCTTCCTTCAAACAGAATGTCAAGAAAATCCGAATTGGCTATTTTGTTTGCATCCATATTTAATAAATTTAATAATTAGTTTTTTCTTAATTAGCTGCATCTGAAAGTTGAATAGCTGTTTGATCAGCTTCTTCCACATTATTTATAAGCGCATATCTTTCTACTCCGTTAATTGCCATTTCATCTAAAATATCCACTACATTTTTATACGTACTTTCATTTCCCGGTTTTATCAACACCATAAAATCTTTTTCCGGTGTATTTTGCTTTTTATTGATGATAACATCTCTTATTTCTTTAAAAGACGAGCCCTCAACGTTAGAAGCATCTTCTTTCAATAGTCCTTCATAATAATATACATTATTATTTTTGCCTAATAAAATTGTTAAAGCTCCCGATTCAGCTGTCAAAGTTTCTTCTCCCGGCTTTATTTTATCATCCGGCATGTTAAGAAACATACCTGTGGGCTGGCTCATAGTGGTTGTGAATACGAAGAATGTAATCAACAGGAAACCCAAATCAACCATTGGAGTTAAGTCAACACGTAAAGATTTTTTTGCCGGCTTCTTGACCCCCGGACCTTTTTTCTTATTGTCCCGGGACGAGGTATCTAAATCTGCCATATCTTTCTATTTTATTTTAAATAGTTATTTTAATAATTATTCTAATTGGTAGCAGGTGCTTTTGCAGCCGCATCTCCTCTCATTTGCCTAATCCATAAATCTGTTCCTTCAGGAGCTTGTTTTTGATTAGTCACCATTGAAAATTTCATCTGGTTATTATCTGTCAAAGCTTTCAGAATGTTTTTAAATTCAGGAAACTTTGCAATATTATCGCCCTTAAGAAGGAATGCCGGAGCACGTTCATCTCCTAAATAAGCCTGATTGTATGCCGCAATCCAAAATGACATTTCATTATTAGCCGTATCTTTAATAGGCACACCAGGTAACTTTCCTAAATCAGTTTTAGCCGTTACCGCCTGTTGTTTTAGACCGGCTACTGGTGCAGCTATAATACCTTGTTTTGTGATAGCATCAATTTCAGCCTGTGTAAGACCACCGTTTTTGTGTGTATTAACATAGCTAATCATTTCGCCAAGCTTTTCATCAATATCTTCAGTAAACTGCATATAAGCTCTGCCATCCTTGTCTAATAACAGCGTTATCGCATTTTTTTCAGGAGCAGGCTTTTGTGCTACTGAACTTGGAGTTTGAATGGGCACAGTTTCATCCGGCTTGAACTTGGTAGTCATGATGAAGAATGCTAAAAGCAGAAATGTAACGTCGCACATAGCTGCCATATCTATAAAAGTACTCTTACGAGCCACCTTCGCTCTTCCCATAATTCTAATATTTTATTTGTTTCAATAATAAGATGCTGGAAGTAGTAATTTTCCATAAAAATTTTCCCACTTTTTTATTTAAAAATAAAAAAAGTAGTTTTTTAACCTATAATTCATAAAACTAAGCAGGCTAAAAAACTACTTTGGGAATACAAATTATTTGTAATTAGCCTGGAAGCTTTGTTGTAAAGTAAAGCCAGACTCGTCAATACCGTATGTGATACCATCGATACGAGTAGTAAAGATGTTATAAGAGATAATCGCTAAAGCTGATGTACCGATACCAAGAGCTGTACAATACAACGCCTCGGAGATAGCTACTGATAACTGTGCAGTTGCATTACCACCACCGCCGTCAGCACCCAATGCAGAGAACGCTCTAATCATACCGATTACCGTACCTAACAGACCTACAAGCGTAGAAACTGAAGATAATGTAGAAAGGAATACTAAGTTTCTCTCTAACATTGGCATTTCCAAAGCTGTTGCCTCTTCGATTTCTTTTTGAATAACCAATAGTTTTTGGTCAGTATCCAAATCTGTGTTAGGAACATGAATCATTTCTTTGTATTTCAACAAGCCCTGCTTCATTACATTTCCTACAGAACCTTTTTGTTTGTCGCAAAGAGCAATAGCTTTATCAATGTCTTTATTTGCTAAAGCAAACTGAACGTTTCTGATAAACTCATTAATGTTACCTTTTCCAACAGCTTTAGAAATTGTCAATGCTCTTTCAATCATGAAAGTAAGACAAATGAATAAACCTGCTAATAAGAAAGGTACAACGATTCCACCCTCATACATACGAGTTAATCCATCTTTAGGACCATGGTGTTTCGGCCAGAAACCTCCATTTGGATCCGGATCTGTAAAGTTGGTTGGATTACCTAAAACAAATCTCCAAATTACATAACCCAAAATAATACATAAGATAGGAGCAATCCATGAAATCAGATTTGATGATTTCTTTTTAGTAGGAGTAGCTTTTACTGTTTTTGTTGCTACTGGTGTAGTTGGTTTAGTGTCCGCCATGATACTTTTTTTTTAAATGATAAATTTTAGTTTTTTAGTTTTAAATATTTATTGAGCCCACAAT
>JAEWWO010000222.1 GCA_023396345.1 Bacteroidota bacterium | reverse complement strand
CAATTATCCGGCGTTCTGGCAAAGGCTATTACGTCACGGATATTTCCCATCCCTGTTACAAACTGTACCATTCTTTCAAAACCTAACCCAAACCCTGCGTGTGGCACCGTGCCAAATCTGCGGGTATCAAGATACCAGTCCATTTCCTTTACTGGTATATGCATTTCTTCCATACGTTTGGTGAGCAATTCAATTCTTTCTTCTCTTTGAGAACCGCCCACAATTTCGCCAATGCCGGGAGCCAGAATGTCCATAGCTGCTACGGTTTTTCCATCTTCATTCTGACGCATGTAAAATGCTTTAATGTCTTTAGGATAACCCGTAACAATCACCGGTTTTTTAAAATGTTTTTCTACCAGATATCTTTCGTGTTCACTTTGTAAATCAATGCCCCATTTTACATCAAACTTAAATTTCTTTTTCTTATACATCGGTGAAGCGGTAAGTATATCAATAGCTTCAGTATAAGTAATTCTTTCAAACGGATTTTCTACTACAAATCTCAGCTTGTCTATTAATCCCATTTCGCTTCTCTTATCCTGCGGCAAAGATTTTTCTTCTTCCTTTAATCTGTTGTTGAGAAATTCAAGGTCTTCCATGTTGTGATCAAATACATACTGAATCAGATATTTGATAAACTCTTCAGCCAGATCCATATTGTCTTCAATATCATAGAAAGCCATTTCAGGTTCAATCATCCAAAATTCTGCAAGGTGTCTTGTAGTGTTGGAATTTTCTGCTCTGAATGTAGGTCCGAAAGTATAAATGTCGCCAAACGCAGTAGCGCCAAGCTCTCCCTGCAACTGACCGCTTACGGTAAGGTTGGTTGATTTGCCAAAGAAGTCCTGCGTGTAATCAATTTTATTGTCTTCCGTTTTAGGAAGATTGTCCATGTCGAGCGTAGTAACTCTGAACATTTCACCCGCACCTTCGGCATCAGAAGCCGTGATAATAGGCGTGTGCAGATATACAAATCCTTTCTTGTTGAAAAAATCATGTACTGCAAATGCAAGGGAATGACGCACACGAAAAACCGCAGCAAAAGTATTGGTACGAAACCGCAGATGTGCATTCTCTCTTAAAAATTCGAGACTGTGTCTCTTAGGTTGCAATGGATATTTTTCAGAATCACTGTCACCAAGAATTTCAAGTGTTTTTACTTTTAATTCTACCTTTTGTCCTTTACCTAAAGATTCAACCAGTTCGCCGGTTACTTTTACAGAAGCGCTTGTTGTAAGACGTTTTAATGTTTCTTCTGATTGTGTACCCAGTTCCACAACTGCCTGTATGTTTGCATTGCAGCTGCCATCATTTATTGCGATGAACTGATTGTTGCGAAACGTACGCACCCAGCCCATTACAGTTGCTTCCTGACCAATTTTATCTCCTTTTAAAAGCTCTTTTATTTTTGTTCTTTTGTTAAACACTGTGTTGATTTATGATTTATGAATTGAAAATTACAGATTACAAATTACAAATTATAATATTTTTAATTTTTTTACCACGAAGGCTCAAAGACACGAAATATATATGTTGTATGAATGATGATTCACAATCCCCCTTTGGGGGATTAGGGGGGCTAATACTCCTTAATTATATTGTACAAAGTATCTCTTTCCACCGGTTGTTTTCCTACCTGCTTTATCATATTTACCAAATCTTCGGTAGACATAGAAGGATTCTGTTCTTCGCTTCCTGCCATAGAATATATCTTGGTAGTATCGTCAATAGTGCCGTCTAAATCGTCAACTCCGAAACTCAAGGCCAGTTGTGCATTCTGGCGGCCAAGCATAGGCCAGTAGGCTTTCAAGTGAGGAAAATTATCCAGATAAATTTTAGATACAGCGTACATGCGCATATCTTCCACAATGCTGGTTTCGGCAATATGGCTCATGTCATTATTCTGATTTCTGAATTTTAAAGGAATAAAAGTATTAAATCCTTTCGTCTCATCTTGTAACTGACGCAGCATATCCATATGTTCTATGCGATGTTCGTATTTTTCAATATGCCCGTATAAGATTGTAGCGTTGGAGTGCATGCCCAGTTCGTGAGCTGTTTTATGAATATCAAGCCAGCCTTTAGCATCTACTTTATCGGCACAAATCTGATTACGTATATCCACGTTGAAAATTTCTGCGCCACCACCCGGTAAGGACTGTAAGCCTGCATCCATCAGCATTTCAAGACCTTCCTTGTTGCTGACTTTTGCTTTACGAAACATATAATCCAGTTCAACCGCAGTATAACCTTTTATATGAATGTCCTGACGATGTGCTTTTATTTTTTTCAGTAATTCAATAAAGAAAGGAAGATTTAATTTAGGATGTACGCCGCCGACAATATGTACTTCGGTAACGGGCTGACCGTCGTAACTTTTTACAATATCCATCATCTGGTCTTCACTCAGTTCCCAGCCATCTTCTCTGTGTTTGTATTTGCGTGAGTAGGAGCAAAAGTCGCAGGTGAACAGGCAAACATTGGTAGGCTCTATATGAAAGTTTCTGTTGAAGAAAGTTTTTTGTCCCCACTGTTTTTCACGTATATGATTGGCGAGACTGCCTACGAAGCCCAGCGAGCCTTTTTCAAATAACATAACACCCTCGTCAAAAGAAATACGTTCTTCTGCCAGTACTTTCTCGCCGATAGCTTTTAAGTCGGTATCTTTTTCCGAAGCTATCAGTTCGTCTATTGCTTTCAATTCTTCTTTTATCATTCCTCTAAATATATTATAAGTGTGCAAATTTACTATTTTATTGATAGAATTTGTAT
>JAEWWO010000204.1 GCA_023396345.1 Bacteroidota bacterium | reverse complement strand
CTTCTAATATTTATCGCAACAGCCAAAACACCCTGTTCAGCTTGATGCAGGATTTTCAGAAAATTTGGGTTTGGTTTTACATACTAATAAAATAATCCAGATAAGTACAACTCCCTCTTAAATCTTTTACAGTTCTGGTGTCCGCATATCCTTTTCTTAACAACGAGAAATATTTGCTGTATTTACTTTTTCTCAGTGTATTCCATTCTGCCTTATCTTTTTCAGTCAGGTATAAAGAACTGAGATAAGTTGTATTTTTTCTTTTGGCGAAATCCTGATAAAATTTACCCTGCTCGGCACTTGCCATCTGAAATAAAATTCTGGCTTTTTGCTCTTTATCTTTTGCTAAATCAAATGCTTTTTGGTAATAGCCAAGAGCTACATCAAAATTGTCCGGCTCTATAAAACTGTTAGAGTAAAAGTTTTTATAATAATAATGTGATGTAGTTAAATTATTTCCAAGGTGGAACTTTGATGAATTTTCGTTGTTGACATCCATCACAAACAATTCTCTGTAATACCCTAAAACACTGGTGTTGTAAAGCACATTGCCGATTAGCTGATTGGCATATGCAGCACGCAGGTCATTTTTATTTTTTCCAATATTTGCTAATTGTATTAAAGCATCAGCCAGCTCGGCTTTGTTCATTCTATTTTTAATAAATGAAAAAGAAGATACATCTGCTTCATCCATTGAGATTTCCGGTGCACTCTGAAAACTTTCCCAGACATTGTGTCCGAAAACTAAAGAAGAAATATTATTAAATCCGTTGTACTGATCTTTACCATATTTTTTGATGATTATGGTATACGAAGAGTCGTTATATATATACTCTCTTCGGGGTATTCCTGAGAAGTGGGCAGCGTTGTTGTAATGTACTTTTGCTTTTTCAAAATCTGCCAGACGCATCGCTCTGTCGCCATATATTACATTAAAGAAAGCTGCTGCATTGCCCACTTCATCAATGTTTGCGGCTATTAGTTTTTCAAAATTGTTTTTGTTTTGTTTGTTATAAAATTCTTCAAGCTGCTTTGTTAATGTAAAATTAGGATTGTATTGCAGGTCAGACAAAGTGTTATGCATCAAAAATGATTTTGCGTGTTCGTTCTGTAAAAGATATCTGTTGGCTAGAATATCTTTTAAGAAATCAGGCGTGGTAGGATAACTGCCGTAATAATTTTGTGACTCATTTTTTTGAAAGAAGTCTCCGTATTTGCTATATAGAATATTTTCGAAAGCCTCGTCAATTGTGGGTTGCGACACAATATCATTCAGCATCTGCATTCTTTGTATTTGTTCTTTATAAGCAATATCATTTGTTTGAATAGCAGAAAGTATTGACTCACTTTGTTTGTAATCTTTCTTTAAAAATTTGATATAGGCATCGGCAATATTCCAAAAATCGTCGTCTGATTTTTTAGAAGCTTCTGCAATTACCTGTTCCATTTCTTTCAGAAAATCTACGGATTGTTTATCAGAAAATAAATTCTCAGCCTGATCATATATCGGTAATCTTTTGTTTTTTTGTTCGCAGTCTTTTGCTTCACAGGTTATATAAATCGGCAGGTAAGAACGCTCAAGTTGATTAATGGAGCGTGCTGCCAATACCTGCAAAATTTTTGAATCGGCATTGTTCTGAAGCATTTTTCTCATGATGCCGACAGGGTTTGTATAATTATTATATGCCAGTAAGAAGTAGGCCATGTTTTGCTCTTCTTTTGTTTTTGCTTTGGAGAGTATATTTTTGAAATCAGTTTCTCCCGTAAGTTTTATAGAGTTATACGCACTTTCTTTTCTTTTTTTAGAATGCATAAACACCTGAAAGAAATTCCAGTTGGCTTCGTCTTTCATTTTCAATCCGCTTTGTGCGCCAGCCATTTGATCCAAAGCCATGTAATACACGGCATTATTAGTTTTGAGCGGTGCAACATATTTGTCAAAAGCTTCTATTGCTTTTTTAAAATTTCTTGTGTAGTGATTAAAACGTACCAACTGATAACCATAGCGCATTTTAATATCTTTATTTTTTGCAGCATTGTATAATGATATTAATGCCGCCGAGGTTTTGTCGTAGTTAAGATGAGTAGCATCCGGCTTTGAAGTGTCAGAGCGATAATAATAGCGCGAATTTCCGCTCTCTACATACTTTATGCGCATATAAGGCTCCATATATTTTGTCTGTATCAGATAGTCTATACCATCTTTGTATTGATTGTATGGTTTGGTGCCCAGCTGTTTTAGCAGGTTGTGTGTTACATTTCCTTTTTGCAGATTGTATAAATGTTTGATGTCTACAAGGTTTACGAGGTCTCTGGTTTCTTCGTAAGTAAATTTATTGTCGAAATATTTTTGCCAGAGTTCAATGTTCTCATCAGGAATTGTAGCGTAGTTAGTTTCGTAGTATGGTTCGGAATACCTCAGTAGGAAAGGAGTGTATTCTTTTGCTGCAATTATTTCCTGAGAAAACAGATTAAAATATTCATAATCCGGATCATACCATCCACAGGCATTTGTCTGGCTGATTACTGACAGGAATACTGCAATAGATAAAATAATTTTTTTCATATAAAAGTTATTTCAGTTTTAAAATTTTATAGATTTCTGTTTATAATAAAACGTTCATCAAGATGATAATAGAGAATCGTATAGTTTTTTATTTTTTTGTTGATGAATGAAAGTGTTTCTTTTAATTGACGCTCTGTTATTTCTTCTACTTTCAGTTTAAAACCTGCGCTCAGATATGTGTCAAAATAAAATCCTTCATTTATTACTTCAAATTCATTTTCTTTTATTTGTTTAAAATTACTGTTTTTTAATTCATTAGCAGTAACGGCATTAATTAATTTATGCTTACCAATATGGTTGGTTACAATTGCCCAGGAATAAATGGGTAAAGCAATATCAGTTTTAAGAGGATATGTATGCAATTTTGCAAGATATTTTTTAAGAATGTTTACATCAAGAATAGAATTTTTATTGTCATTTTCCAGCGGAGAAGAAGTAGCATAGCACATCAGATACACTTTTTCAACAGGCGGAATGCCCATGATTGCTTTATCTTTTACCTGATGCAGCCTGAGCGTGGAAGTGATTTTTTTATTACTTACATTTTTTAATTCTTTTAAAAAATAAAAATAATCATCTCTTGTACTTTGCGTCCAGTCGCAGTCAATCTGTATTTCAGTAGTGGTGTTTAATTGTAATTCTTCAGATATTTTTTCTATATGTTGTGCAATACTTTTTGCCAGAAAATTTATCTGCTCTGTATTAGAGTTAATAAAGCTTCTGTTGGTAATATAAATTACAGGAATTATTTTTTTATCCGTTTTAAATGAAGCATCCTTTGTTAATACGGCGACAGGAAAAAACAACGTATCTGTTTTATCAATATCAAAATAACGGACATATAAGTGGTCATTAGTAGCTTGCTGTAATGCTTTATTTTCTTCAGTTGTAAGCGAAAGATTTGTTTTCCAGTAATAGTAAGTATAATCAACAGAAGTATTTTGATTACACGAAAGCAAAACAATACAGAGTATTGCCATTACGCATTTGCGTGCCGGAGTGGTTTTTATATTATCATAAGGCTTCATCAAACAATAAGCAGTTGGTTCTGTTGAAAAGAATATTGCAAAAATAAATAATATTTTCATTACTCTGATGCTATTCTTACAAAATCAGTATTTTTGTTGTATGATAAGTACAAAAGCGAATGAAATATTCAAACAAGTTGTAGATGATTATCATGTGCATGATAATATTGATGCTGTTATTCAAAGCCCGTTTGCATCCGGCAGTATAGAAGATTTACTGTATGTAAAATGCTGGATAGATGCTGCTCAGTGGCATATGGAAGATGTAATTCGTAATCCGGAAATTAATCCTGAAAAAGCTTTGTACTGGAAGAGATGCATCGATAAATCTAATCAGGAAAGAACAGATATGGTAGAGTATATTGACAGTTATTTTCTGCAAAAATATTCCAATACTGTACCTCTTGAAAATGCATGCGTAAATACGGAAAGTCCCGCCTGGGCTATTGACCGCTTGTCTATTCTGGCTTTGAAAATTTATCATATGGAAGAAGAAACAAAGCGTACGGATGCAAGTGCAGAACACATTGAAACATGTAATCAAAAACTACAGGTATTGCTTGAACAAAGAAAAGATTTATCATTAAGCATCGATCAATTACTGGAAGATATTGCTAATGGAAAAAAATACATGAAGGTGTACAAGCAAATGAAAATGTACAACGATCCTAATTTGAATCCTGTGCTTTACGGATCTAAAAAATAAATTATGTCCCGCATTATAGTCACAAGAATTTCAGCTATGGGAGATGTAGCCATGGTAGCTTCAGTATTGAAGGAGCTTCAGCAACAACACCCCGAACTGGAAATTATAATGGTGACTAAAGTTTTTTTTAAACCTTTTTTTCGTGACGTACCCAGACTTACTTTTCATGCAATTGAACCTAAGGTTAACCACAAAGGCTTAAAAGGACTATATAAGTTGTACAAAGAATTGAATGTATATAATGCAGATGCTGTTGCTGATTTGCATGATAGTTTACGCACAAAAATCATCTCTCGTTTATTTAAAATAGCCGGTAAAAAAGTGGCTGTAATTGATAAAGGAAGAAAAGAAAAGAAAGCGCTTACACGTGAACAAAATAAAGTACTGACACCTTTGAAACCTACTACTGAACGCTATGCAGATGTGTTTCGAGAATTAGGTTTTGATGTACATTTAAAGCATCAGTTGCAGAAAGAAAAAGTGGAACTGCCTCGTGATTTTTATGCTATTTTTCATCAGCATACTAATGTGATTGGTATAGCTCCTTTTGCGCAACATACTTTTAAGGTTTTGCCTATGCCTAAGATGACAAAGGTGATAGAAGGATTATCTGATGCAGGTTTCAGGATGATAATTTTTGGTGGAGGTAAAGAAGAAAAAGAAATTGCAGAAAAATGGGAAAAGAAGTTTGATGTCGTTTACAGCAGTATAGGTAAGCTCAATCTCTCACAGGAACTGGATGTTATTGCACATCTCGATTTAATGATTAGTATGGATTCTTCGGGAATGCATATGGCTTCATTAATGGGCACTCGTTGTGTTTCGGTGTGGGGCGCTACGCACCCTTTTGCCGGATTTTTGGGTTATGGACAAAGCATGGAAGATTGTGTGCAGGTGGAACATCACGCCCGTCCTTCGTCCGTTTACGGAAACAAACCCTGTGATTGCGATGGGGTAGAAGCCATTGATTTGGTAATGCCCGAAATGATTGTAGAGAAGGTGAAGGGTGTGTTGCAATAAAAATTACTTTTATTCTTCTTTGATTTTTTTGATATAATTGATAGCATTTTCAGCTTCTATGCTGTTTAGCTGAAAGTTTTGTTTGTTTGCAAATTCTATTTGTTGAGTTTTGAAAATATCTGCCATCAAAAAAATTGCCTTCCAGTTGTTATCAATGTCAGCGTCGGTAAAAGTTTTTAATATATCCTCATACAATTCCTGTGAAAGAAAATCCTTGGCAAATTTGCCCGCTTTTCCAATGGAAACAGTAAAGGTATAATCGCTTGCGATATTCCATTCAATTAATCGCCAGAACGATGGTCTTACAAAGGTTTCAAGAATGTACTTTGCATAAATAATTTCTCCTCTTTTTAATCCTTTAGCTACATAAGTTATAGTCCACCAGAATTCATTACTTGTTTCTAAAAATTTTCTTTGAGTAGGTTGTTGAATATGATAATCCTTATCAGAACTTTCTTTTGTATCTGTGAAATGATTGGCTTTATCTAACCATACAATAGTGAGACTGTCTTTGGTATAATGTGTTTCAAATTTTTCCTGCGGGAAAAGTGTAAGGTCAATGCGATTGCCATCTTCAAAAATCGTAAGAAATGTAAAACCGGCTTTTTCTTTTTCTGTGTTGCCGAACTCCATTTCATCGGGTAACTGTTGCAGAAGAATATTTCCAAAATAATTCATCCAGCTTCGGTC
>JAEWWO010000193.1 GCA_023396345.1 Bacteroidota bacterium | reverse complement strand
CCCCTCAGGAAGTAGGAGCAGATACCTCTAAAATCGTTCTTACGGCAAGGAGCGGAAGAAGTGCGTTGGCATACAGATTCAAGAACCTTGGATTTGAATTCGACAGAAATCAGGTAGATGTTTTATATGAAAAATTTCTTCAGGTTGCTGATGATAAAAAAGAAGTTCAGGACGATGATTTAAAACAAATGGCAGAAGCTATCGTAAAATAATGCTACAGGATATTCAACATACATTCAATGCTGTTTCTAAAGAATACGATGCACAACGCAGGAAACTGATTCCCTGCTTTGATGATTTTTATGGTATGGCATTAAAGCTTTCAGAACAAGTGCATCCTGTACGCAAAATAATGGATGTAGGTGCAGGCACAGGTTTGTTAAGTGCGCTGTATGCTGAAAGATATCCTCAGGCAAAAATAGATCTTATAGATATTTCCGAAGAAATGTTGATGAAGGCCGGCGAGCGCTTTGAAGGCAATGATAACATAGAATTTATCTTGCAGGATTTTGCAGAAATGGAAACGGAAGAAGGAGAGTATGGTGTTGTTATTTCTGCATTGGCTATACATCATCTTACGGATGAAAAGAAGCAAAAACATTTCAGGAAAATTTATTATTCTTTAAGACCGTGCGGCATGTTTATTAATGCAGATCAGGTTTTGGGAGCTTCTGAATTTTCAGAAAGAATATATACATCTGCCTGGAGAACAATGGTAGAAAATCATACTGAATTAACCCCGGAAGAAAAGTTATCAGCATTTGAAAGAATAAAACTAGATAAAATGTCTACTTTGGAAAATCAGCTGAAATGGTTACAGGATGCGGGTTTCAATGATGCAGAAAATTTTTATCAGTCTTACAATTTCGTTGTGTTTGCTGCTTTAAAATAAAATGATAAGTAAAAAATTAAATTATAAATGGCTACTACTTTATTTGATAAAATCTGGAATAAACACGTTGTAAAAAATATTGAAGGCGGACCATCTGTTTTGTATATCGACAGACAATTTATTCATGAAGTTACAAGTCCGCAGGCTTTTAAAGGTCTGGAGAAAAGAGGACTGCCGGTATTTCGTCCGGATCAGGTTGTGGCTACAGCAGATCATAATGTGCCTACGCTCAATCAGGATTTACCCATCAGAGAAGAATTAAGTCGCATACAGGTGCAGACGTTAAAAGACAATTGCGAAAAATTTGGTATTGAATTATATGGATTGGGTCATCCTTATCAGGGTATTGTGCATGTGATAGGACCGGAGCTTGGCGTTACACAACCAGGCTGCACGTATGTATGTGGAGACAGTCACACCAGCACCCACGGTGCTTTTGGAAGTATTGCTTTTGGTATTGGTACAAGTGAGGTGGAGATGGTGTTGGCTACACAATGTATGTTGCAAAGCAAACCAAAATTAATGCGTATTAATGTAGACGGAGAACTGGGAAAAGGCGTAAGCTCTAAAGATATTATTCTGTATATCATTTCACAGATTTCTGCAAGTGGCGGAACCGGCTATTTTGTTGAGTTTGCAGGCTCTGCAATTCGTGCATTAAGTATGGAAGCACGAATGACAATCTGTAACATGAGTATAGAAATGGGCGCACGTGGCGGTATGATTGCGCCTGATGAAATTACATTTGCATACATGAAAGGCAGAGAGTTTGCTCCAAAAGGTGAAGAGTGGGAGAGAAAAATAGAAGAATGGAAATCTTTGAAATCAGATGATGATGCGGTTTTTGATAAAGAATATCATTTTAAAGCAGAAGATATAGAACCCATGATTACCTATGGAACTAATCCGGGAATGGGTGTAGGTATCAGTGGTAATGTACCTGAATTAAATACTATTGATGAGAAAGATTTACAGTCTTTTCAAAAATCAATTGATTATATGGGATTGAAAGCCGGAGAAAAATTGCAGGGTCGCAAGGTGGATTATGTGTTTATCGGTAGTTGTACAAACAGTAGAATTGAAGATTTAAGAGCTGTGGCAGCATTTGTAAAAGATAAAAAGAAAGCGGAAAACGTAACTGTGTGGGTTGTACCCGGTAGTAAGCAGGTAGAGGCTCAGGCTGTTGAAGAGGGATTGGATAAAATTTTAGAGGATGCAGGTTTTCAGTTTCGTCAGCCGGGATGTAGTGCCTGTCTGGGAATGAACGAAGATAAAATTCCAGCCGGAAAATATTGTGTGTCTACCAGCAACAGAAACTTCGAAGGTCGTCAGGGACCTAATGCCAGAACAATGCTGGCAAGCCCGTTGACGGCAGCAGCAGCAGCCATTACGGGAAAAGTGACCGATGTAAGAGAATTGATTTAACTGAAATAATATACGTATAAACAAAAAATATACGTATATTTACAATAAAAATTTCTTATGACTGTAAAGTTGAATTTGACAGTAAACGAAAAACATGCTGAATATATTAAAAAGTATGCTGCAAAAAAAGGTACTTCTGTATCGAAAATTGTAGATGAATATTTTAATTCTATTATGAAGTCGGAGAAAGAAAAAGATTCTAAGAAAAAGTCATTTGTAGAAAAGTATGCCGG
>JAEWWO010000173.1 GCA_023396345.1 Bacteroidota bacterium | reverse complement strand
ATTTTCGCGCCACTTGGGTCTTACTTTCACAAACAACTCCAGGAAGACTTTACTGTCCAAAAACTTTTCTATGTCTTCACGCGCCAAAGTTCCTATTTTTTTTATCATTTTGCCTCCTTCACCAATTAAAATTACTTTTTGTGTTTCACGCTGAGCAATAATGTCAGCCTGAATTTTTATTAAAGTAGTTTTTTCTTTAAAAGCATTTACAATTACGGCAGTGTGGTAGGGAATTTCATCGCCAAATAGTTCAAATATTTTTTCTCTGATAATTTCTCCTACAAAAAATTTGGTTGGCAAATCGGTAAGATCATCTTCATTATAAAACGGAAAACCTTCGGGAAGCAGCTCTACTATTGCCTCTAAGAGTTCGTTTAAGTTGCCAAGTTGCAAGGCTGATATCACAACAATTTTTTTGCAATAGCTTTTTGTTTCAAAAAAGGAAACAGCATTTTCCAGAGTTTCTTTTTTAGCTTTATCGGCTTTGTTTAAAACAATTATACAGGGAACTTTTAATCTTAGTGAAGAAAAAATCTGATCGTTCTCTTCGAGATTATCGTTTACATCCACCATTAATAAAGCAACATCTGCATCTTCCAACGCACTTTTCACAGACTGCATCATGCGTTCGTGCAGTTTATATTTAGGCTCTATAATGCCCGGCATATCGGAAAAAACAATCTGATATTCATCTTTTTTATTCAGAAATCCTTTTATTCTGTGGCGTGTAGTTTGCACCTTGGGTGAAATAATAGCCAATTTTTCGCCCAAAAGGGCATTCAGCAATGTACTTTTGCCTGCATTAGGTTTACCAAATATGTTGACGAATCCCGCTTTCATAGTCGTCAAAAATAAACAGTTATACGCTAAAAGCAAAAGAAAGTTTTATATTTGTAGCGATTATCAACCTTACTGCGTATTAAATAATAAATGAAATATTATGATGAAGAATTTACTCCTTTTCCTGATTCTTGCGGTTAGCCTGACGGCATGCAGCAAAGATGATATAGCTTACGAAAGTCAATTCAGTAAAAGTGAGAAGGCTTTTAATACATTCAAAGAAGAAAATAACAACAGCTATAAATTTATATTACATATAAATTCCTGGACAAATTTCAGTTCTGAAACAACTGTATATGTACAAAATGGAAAAGTTGTAAGAAGGGATTATGTTGCCAAACAGGGCGTTTGGGAGAATGATAAATGGAATTTTACCATTCTTGAAGAATATGCTGAAACAGAAAATGAAATTAATACACAAGTAAACGGACCTAAAGCAATCACACTTGATGAAGTTTATAGTGAAGCAAAAAATGAACTGCTGAAAGTAAATTCAAAAGAAAATACTATTTATTTTGAAACAAAAAATAATGGCATGATATCTTCGGTAGGATATGTTCCGGAAGGCTGTCAGGATGATTGCTTCAGAGGATATCAAATTTCTGGAATAGAGCCGCTCCCTTAGTTTTGTTTTATATAAGAATGTTCTATAAAATATAAATAATATCTTTGCATCTTTAGCTAACTGAAGATGCAATTATTTTATAAAGAAATCAATACACCTTTTAAGTATCCATTTACTATTTCCGGAGGACGTACAAAAACACATCAGCCGGCGTTGATAGTTTCTCTAAGTCTCGGAAATTTTACGGGCTATGGCGAAGCTCCCGCAATTGCTTATTATAATATTACCGTTGAAAAAATGATTGCCGATCTGGAAGCAAAAAAAACAATGGTAGAGAAGTTTGCTTTGACAGACCCGGAAAGATACTGGCATTATCTGCATCATCTGTTTCCTGACAATCCTTTTTTGGTTTGTGCGCTCGACATTGCTGCATGGGATTTGTTTGCAAAAATGAATAACCGGACGGTTTACAAAATGTTTGAAACCGAGTGGACAAATATTCCTCAAACCGATTATACCATTGGCATAGACACCATTGATAAAATGGTTGAAAAAATGAAAGCCAACCCTTATCCTATCTACAAAATTAAACTGGGAACATCAGAAGATATTAACATCATGCGTTCATTAAGAGAGCACACAGATGCCGTTTTCAGAATTGATGTAAACGCAGGATGGACAACAGAAGAGGCTTTGGAAAAAATACCGCAGTTAAAAGAACTCGGAGTAGAAATGATAGAACAACCTTTGGCAAAAGACAATTGGGAAGGTATGAAAATCCTCTACAAAGAATCAGCTTTACCTTTGTTTGCCGACGAAAGTTGTGTGTTTGAAAATGATGTAGAAAAATGCGCAGGACATTTCCACGGTATCAATATCAAACTTACAAAATGTAGCGGCATTACGCCTGCTTTAAGAATGATAAAAAAAGCAAAAGAGTTGAATATGCAGGTAATGGCAGGCAGCATGAACGAAACATCCATTGGTACGGCAGCCGTTGCCAATCTGTTGCCTTTATTAGATTTAGTGGATATGGATGGCCCGTTGCTTCTTGCGGAAGACACTGCCGAAGGTATTCAGTTTGAAAATGCACAGGCATCTTTAGCATACAAAACAGGCTTGGGAATTAAAGTGAATGTATTTTAATGATTAATTCTTGGTGATTAATTATTCTATATAAAAAAGCATATATGTTTTTATTGTACTCAGACGGAAACGGAAATATTTTTGAAGACGAATCGCTGTATGCCGTAGGCAGATCCGGTTGGGACGCACTACCTGTGGAAGAAGACGAATGGATAGAACTGCCCGAAGGAGGGAATCTTTACGAACTGCCCGGCAGACGCGGCATTGGTATTGATGTAAAAACAGGAGAAATGCGTCTGTGCAAAACAGGCTGGGCTGTAGCTGCTTTTATTCCTCCAGCTCATACAGGTTTATACCTTGCCGCTTACGAGACAGTTGTAGAAGAAGCGCCTACATTGCCTTTATTTTGCTACACGGCGGCAGGTTTTAAAGAAGATAAATTTTACGTAACCGCATTGAGAATAGAGCAGGATATCCGTCAGGAATGTGCGGGATATGATGATGAGAAAATTCAGTCCGGCGCACTGGAAATGCTGAAAAATTATCCCGATAACAGACTGGTAAAACATCTGATGGATAATTGTTGTAATACCTATCATTGCCCGGCTGCAAGAAATTTATCTTTGGGCAGATGGGAATGTCCTGTGCCGATGTCGCCCGCATGTAATGCCAATTGTATAGGCTGTATCTCTTTTCAGCCGGAAGAAGAAACTATCGTAGCTACACAGGACAGATTAACATTTAAACCGTTTGTTGAGGAAGTAGTGGAATTTACCGTGCCGCATATGTTGCAGGCTCCTTATCCGCTCGTAAGTTTTGGACAGGGTTGTGAAGGTGAACCTTTACTGATGTGGGAAACTATACGAGAATCTATACTTGAAATAAGAAAACATACCTCCAACGGAAGTATTAATATCAATACCAATGGATCTAAACCTGACGCTGTAAAAGCACTTTGTGAAGCAGGATTAGACAGTATCAGAGTCAGTTTAAATTCTGCTCAGAAACATTTATACACTGCCTATTACAGACCCAACAATTATGTATTTGAAGATATTGTTC
>JAEWWO010000153.1 GCA_023396345.1 Bacteroidota bacterium | reverse complement strand
GTATTTATTTTAATCTCTGTTTTAGTTTCGTTATTATTTACGGGCTTTAATCCTTCGTCTGTCATGATGTATTCTTTACCTGAACTCCATTCTCTGTTTTTTTTCCATCTGAAATTGGCTATTTCTACATTCGGAAAACCAAAGTAATTATTATTTACGTATATAGTTTTGCCTACGGGCACTTCTATAGTGATATCTGCTTTTTGATTTCTGAATTTATTGGCGGCATTGATTAAAATACCTTTTTCAATATGCAGGACAGAATCTTTTTGTGTGAAGGGCAGATTTATTTTTTCAGCATATTTATTAGCATCTGCAATGCTGTTGCCGTTTGCATATTTTTGTATGTAAGCATGGTAGTTACTATCGGTAGATTTTTCTATATCCAGATACATGTTATTGATGTAAAATTTGTCATTCTTTCTGAACGGAAATACTCTGAAATTTCTTTTAAGAATATTTTTATTACCGCTTGTGAAATCAACAATCAGTTTATCAACACCGGGATTGGTAAGGGTTACAGCCTGTCTGTTTAATTCACTTTCATATTTTATATTGTTGTAACCTGAAACAACTAAAGCAATTGTTGCTGCTACTCCCACCAGCCACAACATCAGAAAAGCATTTCTTAAACTTGCGTTTTTATGTTTGTATCCGAACAGTCTTCTGATTATCCAGATAGAGATAGCAATTACAGGAACCCAGATAAAACATACAACTGCAAGTACTGCTATTGTACTTTGCCATCCTTCTGTGAAATAGAGATTGAGATAAGGAAGACCAAACATAGCTGCTATACCAATAGCTATTAACGCGCCCAAAAGAGAAAGAACTATTATTCCTAACAAAACATAGGCTATTGCTTTAATAATGATAAGAATTACATCTCCAAAACCGGTACTGTTGTGAGTATATGTATAGTTTTGTTGCGGCTGTCCGGCTATATAGTTCATCTGATTGCTGTCTTCTTCAGTTACAGGTGACTTAACTATTTTTTTTTTATCGTCACTCATATCTTCCTGAACCGTATTTTTAATATTGTTCAGGTCTATGTTTTCACCTCTCATTGCAAGAAAGTCCGTCGGTCTTTTGGCTTTGGGTACTACAATCCAAAGTACTAAATACAGCAGGAATGTAAATCCGCTCAGGCTGCCGCTAAATACGCCAAAATCAAGTATTCCGAATATAGCAGGGGAGAGAAGCGATAAAATAAATATTAAGCGTACAATCCATGTTTCCATTTTAAAGTAATGAGCCAGTCCGGAACACACGCCACCAATAACTTTGCTCGTTGGATCTCTGAACAATTTTCTGTAAGACGAGCCAATTTCTTTTGTTGTGGCTCCCGGCAAAGCAGCCCACAATACAATGTAAACCAGAATACTCACACCATAAGCAAAAGCAAAGAGAACGGTTAAAATTCTTACTACCGAATGATCAATGCCCAGATAGTTTCCTATTCCTGCACACACACCGCCAATTCTTTTATTGGTTTCGTCGCGTAAGAAACGTTTTTTGAAATTTGTAAGCGTTTGTTGCTGTGTAGTTTTCTGAGCAGTTTGTTCATTAGTTGCTGATGTTGTTGCAGCACTTGCCGCAGCAGTAGTTGCGTGTGCCTGATATATTTCTTCTTCCTGTTGCAGATCCTGCGGACGACCAATGCTTTTAATAATGGATTCCAGATGATTTTCTGTAACACAGGGTTCACCTTTTTTAATGATTTCTTCAAACAGTTCTGAAACTCTCCATTCAATATCATTGATGATTTCATCTCTGCCTTCTTCATTTGCAAAGTAAATACGAAGACTGTCTATATATTGTTTAAGATTTTCGTATGCTGTCTCTTCAATCATTACCACGCGTCCCTGAAAATTTATATTGATTACCTTTTTCATAATTGTAATTTTATTGTTTGTTTGTGATAGATGTTTTTTAGTTGTGATTTTCTACTGTTGTTATTTTATTTACTGCATCAGATAATTCTTTCCAGGTTTTCTTCAGCTCCAGATAAAAGACCATGCCTTCTTCTGTGAGACTAAAATATTTTCTGGGCGGTCCTGATACACTTTCTACCCAACGGTAAGAAAGAAGATTTGCATTTTTTAATCTTGTAAGGAGCGGATACAAAGTTCCTTCTAAAACGCTTAAGTTAGCGTCTTTTAATTTTTCGAGAATATCACTCGGATAGGATTCCTCGTTTTTTATAATTGACAAAATGCAGAACTCAAGCACTCCTTTCCGCATTTGACTTTGTGTATTCTGAATATCCATTTTTATTTGGTTTAAGTTTATTTATTTAGAACTTGACAACACAAAGATATGTGTTTTGGGTAATACTATGCAATACATAGTACCAAAGAAAATGAAAATTTCTTAAAATGAAAATTAATTAATATTGATAATCAATATATTATAATTTTTAAAAGAGTGATTATTAGTAAATATTTAACAATTATGAGAGGATGAAATTTGAAGTTATTAGAAAAAATAATGATAGAAAGACGTAGAAAATATCAGATTTAAAGCATTTAAATCATATTTAAACAAACAAGATTTTATAAACTATCATCTATGATTTATCCTCTATCAACTCAACTTTACCATTCCTCTTAATCCGCGCGATCCGTAATAAGATTCAGCGCCATTGTGATAGGTAAATACAGCATTGTAACGACGGTCGCAAAACAAGGCTCCGCCTAACTTTCTGATGTTTTCAGGCGTACGAATCCAGCTCGATGTTTTAAGGTCAAAATTTTCAAGTTCTTGCAAAGCTCTGTATTGTTGTTCATTCAAGAGTTCTACTCCCATTTCTTCAGCCATTTTTACTGCGCTGTTTTTAGGTTTATGTTCTTTTCTGGAATGTAGTGCAGCATCGTCGTAACAAAGACTTCTTCTGCCTTTTGGACTTTCAGTTGAGCAATCACAAAAAATAAATTCTTTTTGTTTCGCATCAAAGCTTACCACATCAGGTTCTCCGCCCGTTTCTTCCATTTGATAAATGGTAAAAAGTTTATCGGGATACGTATGTAATTTGTCTTCTACTTTTTTCCATTCTACATCTTTATGCCGATGCATATTTTTTTCAAATCTTTTCTCTAAAGTATTCAACAAAATTTTTGTTTGTTCAGCAGAAAGTAGTTGTTTATTTTTTGACATAGATGATTAGTTTTGAAGATGTATTGTAAATATAAAATTATACTTTTTTAAAAATGTAATTTTATACGCTTTTATTTCTATTTGCTTATTTTTGAAAAACCTAATCCTTATTTCATAATTAGTAATCATTACTCTTACAAATGAAAAAATATTTTGTTTTACTTCTTACATTAATCTGTATTATGCACATAGAAGTTTATGCACAACGCACATCCACAGATAAAAAACTCACTGCAAAAGTGCAGAATCTCATTAAGAATTTTAATGGTGAAGTAGGAGTGTATGTAAAGCATTTAAAAACCGGAAAAATTGTAGCAATCAATGCTGATGAGCTTTTTCCTACGGCAAGTACCATTAAAATTCCCATTATGGTTGGAGTGTTTGATAAAATTGAAAAAGGAGAGCTGGAGTATAACAAAAATCTGAAAATAGATAAGAGCAGAGAACTATACAAAGGAGACGCAGGCATTTTAGCTTCTCTGGCAGATAGTTCAAATATTTTATTAAGTCAGGCACTGATGCTGAGTATTTCAGTAAGTGATAATTCTGCGAGTTTATGGTTACAGCAACTTGCCGGAACGGGAACACAAATCAATAGTTTATTTAACAGTTATGGTTTTGAAAGTACAAGAGTAAACTCCCGCACACCCGGAAGAGAAAAAGAAAGAGACTTGTATGGATGGGGGCAAACATCTCCCCGGGAAATGGCTACACTGGTAGAAAAAATAAGAAAAGGTGAAATTGTAAGTCAGGCTGCAAGCGAAGAAATGTACAGAGTTTTAGGCAATATGTATCTTGACCACAGATCAATCAGCCAGATTCCTCCTTACATAAAAGTAGCGTCCAAAACAGGTTCTGTAAATAAAGCGCGTTCTGAGGTTGTATTGGTAAATGCTCCGCACGGCGATTATGTTTTTGCCATTTATACAAAAAATCAAAAAGATGAATCCTGGAGACAAAACAATGAAGGTTTTGTATTAATCAGAAATCTTTCAGCTTTGCTATGGAATCATTTTGAACCGAAATACGGTTGGCAACCGCCGGAAAATAGCAAGTATCAGAAGTTGTGGTAGAAATAATTTTTTATGTTTTATTTAATCAGTTATGTGAAATGTAAATCGTATCTTTACACTTTACAAAGGGAGATATATGAATAAAGTAAAAAGAGGAATTCAACCCGAACATCCGGGTATCATTTTAAGAGAATTGTATGTTGAAGCATTGCAACTCACTCATGCAGAACTTGCAGATAATTTAGGAGTGACAAGGGTAACCATAAACAAACTTTTGAATGCTAAACAAAGTATTAGCCCCGAAATGGCTATTCGTTTATCAAAAGCTTTTAAAACTTCTGCTGCATATTGGCTGA
The DNA here is from genome assembly GCA_023396345.1 of Bacteroidota bacterium. Taxonomy (GTDB): domain Bacteria; phylum Bacteroidota; class Bacteroidia; order Chitinophagales; family Chitinophagaceae; genus Haoranjiania. The sequence goes on along the minus strand of JAEWWO010000153.1, from coordinate 3,772 downwards.
ATATGCAGCGTAATTATGATTTATGGCATGTTGAGCATACAAAACAAATCAATGTGAAAGCAATAGCATAAAATGATAAAAAGTATTCAGCATAAGGGCATTAAATTATTCTGGACAAAGGGAGATGCAACAAAATTACCATTTGAGCAGGTGAGAAAAATAAAATTAATTCTTGATGTATTAGATGCAGCTGAACAAATTGATGATATTGCTTTTCCGGGATCAAACCTGCATTCTTTAAAGGGAGACATGAAAGGCAAGTGGGCTGTAACTGTCAAGGCAAACTGGAGAATCACATTTGAGTTTATTACCGGAGATGTATATTTAATCGATTATTTAGATTATCATTAGATTTACTATCAAGCCAATACCTTTTCAAAAGCTTTTCTGGCACTTCCTCTAAAGTACACCTCACCGCAATAGGTATAATTTCGTTTATTAATTATGGAGAGCATAGGTCGATTATCAAAATTGGTATCAACACGTAAACTATAGATACTATTTTCTACAACAATTTTTTCAAGCTGTTGAAAAAAATAATTGGCAATTCCTTTTCCTTTCATATTTTTTGCTACAGCCATTCGGTGGATGACTGCATAAGGTTGTTGTGTGAGCCATTTACCTTCAATTATTTCATAGGCAGGTTCAATGTCGAATATCAACGCAGCATAAGCTATTACATTATCGTTTATCGTAAGTACATATCCATAACCATTTTCAATGTCTGATTCAATGCTGGTCTGTTTGGGATATCCGTCCTGCCATTGCACGCTTCCGGCTTGTCGCATTTGTTCTTTTGCATCCAGAATAATCTGCCAAATACATTCAATGTCCGGTTTTTCGGCTTTTCTGATTATAATTTCTTCCGTAAAGTTCATGTTTCAAAAATAGGGCAATTTGTGGTTGGACTGAATGAATATTAGTTTTCAATAAATTAATTTTTTAGCTTACCTTTGCACTCCAAATTTAATAACTGTCTGCAATAGAAATAATTGCCGGCAAAAAATCAAGAGAAAAACTTAGTAAAAACTTTTATATGGCAACAGTAACAAGAGAAAATATAGCCAGTTTAAACGACAAATTAATTGTAAATATTACAAAGGAAGATTATTTACCTGCGTTTGAAAAAAGTCTGAAGCAATATGCCAAAACAGCAAATATTCCGGGCTTTAGAAAAGGAATGGTTCCAACAGGTGTAATCAAAAAAATGCACGGTCAGGGAATTTTGAGCGAACAGGTTTTTCAGGCTGTAGATAAAGCTGTAAATGATTATATCAGAGAAAATAAACTGGAAATTATTGGTCAGCCTTTGCCCTATGAGCAGGATGAATTTCAGGTTGATGTAAACAATCCTCAGGATTATCTGTTGAATTTTGAAGTGGGTTTGCAACCTGAACTGAACATAGACGCTAAAAATATTAAAGTTAAACGCTATAAAATAGACGTTTCTGATAAAACTGTTCAGGAAGAATTTGAAAATGCGCAGCGCCGTGCTGGTGAATATATTAATCCCGAAACTGTAGAAGAAGACGATACAATCATCAACGCAGAAGTTGCAGTTTCCGATAAGGAGGGCAATATTGCTGAGGATGCGCAAAAAGGAAATACTTCCATTACTTTTAAAGATTTATCTAAAAAAGGAGCAAAAGCTTTCAAAGGCAAAAAAGTAGATGAGTCTGTAACTTTGAAACTAAGTGATGCTTTTGAAGACGAGAAAATAGTTGACAGATTATACAGCGATTTATCTTTGAATAAGGAAGAGCAACAACCAAAAGATACTTTTGTAACTTTTAAAATTACAAAGATTGGTTTGATGCAGAAAGCAGAAGTGAATGAAGAATTCTTTAAAAAAGTTTTTCCGGATAAAGAAATCAAAAACGAAGAAGAATTTAAAAACGAATTAAAGCAGGATATTCAGTCATATTTCGAAGGTCAGTCAAATGCACAAATGCAGGATCAGATTTATCATGAATTGGTAGACCATACCAAACTTGAATTTCCGGAAGCTTTTCTAAAACGCTGGTTAAAGGTTAGCGGTGAAAAACCAAAAACAGATGAAGAAGTAGAAAATGAATATCCGGGTTTTGAAAAACAATTACAATGGGCTTTAATTTCTTCCAAGTTGAGTGCCGATAATAATATTCAGGTAGAACCGGATGAGATTAAAGAGTTTGCAAAAAATCAACTGATGCAATATCTGGGCGGCCAACTTTCTGCTGATGCCAACGCAGACTGGGTAAATGATTACGCAGACAGAATGCTGAACGACAGAAAATTTATTGAAGATGCACATGGTCAGATAAGAATCAACAAGCTTTTCAATGTTTTAGGTTCACAGGTAACTGCAACAGACGAAAGCATTACTGAAGAAGCTTTTAACGAGATTATTCAAAATCATCACCATCATTAATGTGTTGATTTTTTCAGCTATTTTTATACAAACAGGAGCTCTTAAAGTGCTCCTGTTTTTTTATGCATAATATCTCAATTATTTTTCTATTTTTGCACACTATAAAACTTTTTAAAAACTATTAATCGTCTTTTGCAGAAATGAATAATACCTACACCGACCTGGTGAAACAAACCTTCCACTTCCCGCAGGAAGGATTTGACTTAAACAAAAATGGTTTTTTAGAATTTAATGGTATTGATTTAAAACCCATTATCGAAAAGCATGGAACACCGCTAAAGATTTCTTACCTGCCCAAAATTGGTATCAATATCAATAAAGCAAAAGGGTATTTCGATAAGGCTATAAAAAAGCATAAATACGAAGGAAAATATCATTACTGCTATTGTACCAAGAGTTCGCATTTTTCTTTTGTGGTAGAAGAAGCATTAAAGCACGATATTCATCTGGAAACTTCTTATGCTTACGATATTGAAATTATCAACTCTCTGTACAAAAAAAGAAAAATCAATAAGAATATTTTTATTGTTTGCAATGGTTTTAAACAGAAAAATTATACATCAAGAATTATAAAGCTCATCAATTCAGGGTTTAATAATGTGATACCTGTTTTAGATAATAAAGATGAATTGTCTATGTACAAGCGTGGTGTTAAATCAGCGTCACCGGTAAAATTGGGGATTCGCATTGCTGCTGAAGAAGAGCCGAGCTTTCCTTTTTATACTTCCCGATTAGGAATAAGAGCTAAAGATGTTTTAGAGTTTTATGTGAATGAATTGAAGGGAAATGAAGAAAAATTTCAGCTTAAAATGCTGCATATTTTTCTGAACAAAGGTATCAAAGATGATATCTATTACTGGTCTGAATTAAGAAAAAGCATTACGCTGTATTGTCAGTTGAAAAAAATATGTCCCGAACTGGATTCTATCAACATTGGCGGAGGCTTTCCTATAAAACACTCTTTGGCATTTGAATACGATTATCAGTTTATGATCAACGAAATTGTGGGAAATATTAAATCTGCCTGCAAAAAAGCAAAAGTACCTATGCCAAATATTTTCACAGAATTTGGCAGTTACACTGTAGGAGAGAGCATGGCACATATTTACAGTGTTATCGGCACCAAGGAACAAAACGATCGTGAAACCTGGTATATGATTGATTCTTCTTTCATTACAACTTTGCCTGACACCTGGGGTATCGGAGAAAAATTCTTAATGCTTCCTATCAATAAATGGAGTAATGAATACAGGCGTGTGGTATTGGGTGGCATTACCTGCGACGGGCATGATTACTACGATTCAGAAGAACATATTAATGAAGTGTTTCTTCCTAAAACACAAAACGAAGATAATCTGGATG
>JAEWWO010000096.1 GCA_023396345.1 Bacteroidota bacterium | reverse complement strand
TTAGGCAAGGGCTGTAGCATCGCCATCGCCGTCGGTTGCATCTGTAGCGTCACCGTCAGTGGCATCACCATCAGAATCAGAACCATCGCTGTCGCCACCGTCGCCATCTACGCCGTCAGTACCGTCTCCATCTGAACCGTCACTGTCAGAGCCATCGCTGTCTCCGTCTGTGCCGTCGCTGTCAGAAAGGTTAGTGGTTACATCATCTTCTCTTGTTACATCAAGATCGTCATCGTTAAATAAAGTTTCGTTAGTTAACATGGTTAAAAGTTTTAGTAGTTTATAATTTTATTTTTCAGGAAGTAAATTAGTGAGAATTATTGAATAGAAAAATTTATTTCAGAAATTTATTGTTTTATTAATAATTCTTTTGTTTTTAAACATATTCATTCAAATTTTTATACAATTGTATATTATCCGAATATTTAACGTATGTTTAAATATTTGCTACAGACTAAATATCTTTGTTACATATGGCACGATAATTTCATGTATTGAATAAAACATTTTTCTTTATAATTAACCCACAAAAAAAATTATGTCCATTTTACCTGAATCATTTGAACGCTACAGAAAATTTGTACTTTTTGTATTGAAATACTGGAACAGCGATATTGTGAAATCTGCATCAGATATGGCTTTGCACGATTTAAAAGATGAAGAAGAGGAAAAAGAAGAATATTATAATAAACCGCAGGAATTAATTGATGATTTAAAAAAAATGGGGCCGACCTATGTCAAGCTGGGCCAGCTAATGTCGACCCGCCCCGATTTATTGCCGGATGCCTACCTTGAAGCTCTGGCTTCTTTGCAGGATGATGTAGAAGAAATTTCTTTTGACGAAGTAAAAAAATTAATTGAAGATGAACTGGGTGTTAAACTTTCAAGAGCATTTACAAGCTTTGATGAGTTACCCATGGCAAGCGCCTCCATTGGTCAGGTACACAAAGCCTATCTGCCGTCAGGCAAAATGGTGGCAGTAAAGGTGCAGCGTCCCGGCACAAGAAAAAATTTTATAGATGACTTAGATACTATTCAGGAGATGACAGCTATGGCTGTAAAGCATTCAAAGATGGCTCGTAAATATGCATTGGATAGTGTAATTGAAGAGCTGAGACATATATTGCTGAATGAACTGGATTATGCAAGAGAAGTACAGAATATGACTATTCTGGGAGAAAATCTGAAAAATTATAAATACCTGATTGTACCACAACCTGTATTGGATTATTGCAGCTCCAGAGTTATTACTATGGATTTTGTTCAAGGTAAAAAGATTACAAAAATTACCGGTATTGAACGAACCGATAATAATTATACGGTTCTGATGAATGAATTAATTGAAGCTTACCTGCAACAAATTATTGTAGACGGTTTTGCGCACGCAGATCCGCATCCCGGAAATGTACACATTACACATGACGCTAAACTGGCACTGATGGATTTGGGAATGGTAGCAAAATTCAGTCCCGATATGCGCAACAGTCTTATGCATTTACTACTGGCTATCAGCCAGAGAAACGGTGATGAAATTGCAGAGATATTATTATACATCAGCAATTATACAAAAGAAGCAGACCTTGATAATTTCCGCAAAAACCTGAACAGGATTGTAATGGACAGTCAGGACACTACAGCAAAGAATATGGAAACAGGACGTTTACTGTTGCATATGAACAGGATTGCTGCTGACCATGATATTAAAATTCCTGTTGAATTAAATATTCTAGGTAAGATACTTTTGAATATGGATCAGATTGTCGCTACACTTACACCTGATTATGATTTTCAGAAAGCACTTCAGCGTTCAGTAGAAAAGATTATGAACGACAAAATGATGAAAGACCTGAAGCCTGCAAGTATGTTTTCAGTTTTGCTGGAAAGTAAAAAGCTTACTGAAAATTTACCCAAACGATTAAATTCTATTACGGAACGTTTAGCCAATAATGAATTTGAAATAAAAGTACAGGCGATTGATGAAAAAAGATTTACAGATGGTTTTCAGAAAGTGGCAAACCGTATAACACTTGGACTTATTATTGCTGCTATGATTATAGGAGCAGCAATGTTGGTGCGGGTTCCAACCAGTTTTACCATTATGGGTTATCCTGCTTTAGCTATTATAATTTTTCTTGTAGCTACTATTGCCGCATTTATGCTGGGCTACAAAATTGTTTTTAAAGATCAGGATTTGAAAGAGGATAAATAAAAAAACCGCTGCAAAACTTTGCAGCGGTGGTTTTTTGTTGTGGAGAATACCGGATTCGAACCGGTGACCTCTTGCCTGCCAGGCAAAATATTATGCTTTTTTTTATTTTTTTATATTATTTTTTATTTTTTAAGAATCCACTGAAACCTTTTATTTATAATGGTTGTAGAGTTTAATAGATTTCTTTTTGTTTTTTCTTTTTCTTTTTCTTTTTATATTTGTGGGGCAAATTGTGGGGCAAATTTAAGATGTGTAAAACTTATCTGTAATTTCAACTTAAAAGAAAATACTATGAATGCTACAGCTATTCTGGAATTAGATAAGAGACGTCAAAAAAATGACGGTACTTATCCCTTAAAGATGAAAATAACTTATAATAGGGAAAAAAGGAGATATGGTGTTGGGATTAATTTACTAGAAAAGGATTATAATAATTTCTACAAATCCAGTAAGTTTAAAAAGCATGCGAATATAGCCAATATATATTTAAATAAAGCGTATGAAATTATTGAAACTCTAAATAGTGATTTTAATTTTCTTATTTTCGAAAAACTTTTTTTTGAAAAAGAAGCAAACAGCAATAAAAAATCTAACAACGTATTTATTCTTTTCGAGAATTATATTAAAGAACTGAATTCTCAAAAAAAGATAAAAACAGCAATTTGTTATCAATATTCTTTAAATAAATTAAAGACTTTTCATAATACGACAACTTTGCCTATTGAATTAATTGACAAAAAATTTTTGCATGATTTTGATGCATACATGAAACTACAAGATTTGAGTTATACCACAATTGGAATCTATATGAGAAATTTGCGTAGAATTTTTAATGTTGCCATTGCTGATGGTATAGTGTCTACCGATCAATATCCTTTCGGGAGAAACAAATATATTCCGCCAACTTCAAGAAATATTAAGAAGTCCATTACGCTTGAAGAAATTCACAAAATTTATAATTATCATCCCCAATCTGAAATGGAAGAATGGGCTAGAGATATGTGGATGTTTTCCTATTTTTCCAATGGGATAAATTTTAAAGATATAGTCCTTTTAAAATGGTCAGCCATTGATTATAAGCAAGATTTAATCACTATTATAAGAGAAAAAACAAAAAACAGTCTTGCTAATAAGCAGTCGATTGAAATTAGTTTAATAGATGACACCAAAGAGATTATACATAAATGGGGTAAAAGAGAATCTTTATATGTGTTTGGATTGATTGAAGAAAACAGTTCTGCTGAAAGAATAACAAAATCTGTTAGTCAGATTATAAAAAATGCCAATAAATATTTGGGAAGAATAAGTGATAACTTGGAATTATCCCGAAGGATTACTACGAACTTTGCTCGCCATTCTTATTCTACAGTTTTAAAGCGGCCGGAGTTCCCATCGAAATGATTTCAGAACAATTGGGCCATGCATCCATAAAAACTACCCAGATATATTTAGACAGTTTTGAAAAAGAACAAAAACGAGAGACTACAAAATTTCTTGCTGCTTTTAAAAATATGGAAGTAGTTAAATAAGTGGGCGAAAGTCTGTTATAAAATAAAGTCTTTAATAATGTGGATTCGTTGATTTTTATTGTGACTATGAGGAGCTTGAGTAAATTAAAATTTATTTTTACTAATTGCAGAATAGATATTTTATTTTTTATTATTGTTTGATAATTTATTTATTGTTTAATAATTAGATAATCAAGGAATCCAATTAATAAATATTTTTATTAGGTTTGTGTCATGTTAAAAAGAGTGTTTCTGTTATTGATTTTTTTAGCGTCCAATATTTTGGTATCTCACGGACAAAAAAAATATTGGTCATTAGAAGATTGCATAGCCTATGCAAATCAGAATAATGTATCTGTACAGAAATCAGAAGTTCACAGGAGAATGAATCAATTGCAATTAGAACAATCAAAAGCTGCACAGCTTCCTTCATTAAATACGAGTACTAATTTTGGCGGACAATTTGGTCGTTCTATTGACCCAACTTCCAATAGCTTTATCAACTCTCAAATAGCCTATCAAAGTATCGGTGTGCAAACAGGAGCGTCATCATGCTCCAATGATTCCTGTAATTGTACTGCATAATTTTTGAAGAACTAAGTTGCAGCCGTTTCAGAAATGAAACGGCTGTTTATAAGCGAAAACTTAATAATAGGGGATATGGATCAAGAAAAAATTTATACAATTATAAATTGTATTACTGAAAAGCTAGAAAGTAATGAAAATATATTCCAAGATGTAAGTTGCAAAACAGGACTATCGGGTTTGTCAATGTTTTATTTTATACTTTCTCGTTTTAAAGACTCGAAGCATCATTATAATAAAGCATTGTCTATTCTTGAAAAAATATTTTTGAAATTGAATAATGATTATAAATCAAATAAGCTCCATGAAGAACTAAGTCATTTAGGTATATTTATCGAACTCTTTAAATCACATGGTTTTTTTAGTTTTGATACAAATCAGATTTTCGAACTTGTTAATGAAATATTATATAC
>JAEWWO010000090.1 GCA_023396345.1 Bacteroidota bacterium | reverse complement strand
ATGTGCTGATGAAGGGTAAAGACATGATAGTGTTTGGTATACTACTTGTGGCAGCTACATTTGCCTTGCTCGATTATTACAATGTTTTTCATTTAACCGACTATTCCGAAAAGTTGTTTAAAGCATTGTATGATATGCCGTTGCTCTCTGTTATTCCTTTTGTACTTCTGCTTTTACTCGGCTATGCAACGTATAAACACATCAGATCCATTTTTTATTTGGATAAAGGACATGATCTAAAGAAGGCAGGAAAAGTAAACGGTAATATTGATTTTTTAAATAAATATGGTGCTATCGGTACGTTTATCAATAATGATATAAAACTACTGCAAAGAAGCAAAGTTGCCAGAGCAACTATCTTTACAAGCGTATTGTTTTTGTTTTACGGTTTATTGATGTTTTCGTCGGATACCTACAAAACGCCTGCAATGATGGTGTTTCTGGGATTGTTTGTTACGGGCGGTTTTCAGTTTATGTTCGGGCAGAATGTACCCAGTTGGGACAGTTCTTATTATCCGTTGATGATGACACAGCGCGTACCTTATAAAGAATATCTGAAAGCGAAATGGTGGCTGATGAATGCGGTTACGGCAATCAGCATTGTTCTGGCTTTATTTTATGTATACTGGGGCTGGGAAGTATATGCTGCATTTTTTGCAGCAGGCTTATACAATATTGGTGTAAACTCACAGTTTACTTTATTAAGCGGTGCGTATAACAAACGTGGCATAGATTTAAACAAAAAAGCAAAAGCGGCGGGCAGCAAAAACAGTTTTAATATGAAAATGATTTTATTGTCTTTACCCAAGCTGCTTGTGCCGATGGTTGTGTTTGGCTTGGTGAAATTTCTCGCAGGCACGGTAGCGGCGGTTGCAAGTCTGGCAATACTTGGACTGGCGGGCTATTTATTAAGAGATAAGATTTTTGATAAAATTGTTTCCCTGTACAGAAAAGAAAAGTACACTACACTGGAAGCTTTTAAACAAACGCTATAGAAAATTAATAATATGGTTAAAGTAGAAAATTTAAGTAAACAATACGGTGGCGTTACGGTGCTCGATATACCTGAACTGCAAATACCCAAAGGGCAGACTTTCGGTCTGGTAGGAAACAATGGTGCGGGCAAAACCACACTGTTTAGTCTCTTGCTCGATTTGATACAGGCTACATCAGGACATGTGCAGGTGAATGATATTATCGTTAGTAAAAGCGAAGACTGGAAGCCGTATGTATCTGCTTTTATTGATGATACTTTTTTAATAGGCTATCTTACACCGGAAGAATATTTTTATTTTCTGGGCGAATTGCGGGGAATGAATAAAGCTTCCGTTGATAATTTTTTACAACAGTTTACTTCATTTTTTAACGGAGAAGTTATAGGTGTGAGAAAATATATACGCGATTTATCAAAAGGCAATCAAAAGAAAGTAGGCATTGTGGGAGCTTTTATAGGAAACCCGCCTGTGATAGTTTTAGACGAACCTTTTGCTAATCTGGATCCGAGCACGCAGATAAAATTAAAAAGCATTGTAAAAGATTATTACGCCAATTCTGATGTTACTTTTTTAATTTCGAGTCACGATTTAAAACATACCATAGAAGTATGCGACAGAATTGTAGTGTTAAACAAAGGACTTGTTGTAAAAGATATACAAACCAATGAAGAAACACTGACAGAGCTCGAAAGTTTCTTTGCATCTTTTATAGCATAAATTTTATTTTTAATAAAAAGAAAATATAGTTATGAAAAACATTCTGTTTTATTTTTTCTGTTTGTTCTTTGTTGGCAATGCTTCTGCACAACAAAGCCATGAAACTACACTGGTGCATAGCAAAATGCAAAGTAAAGTATTGAACACAACCCGCACATATACGGTATTACTCCCTGCGAGCTACGAAAAAAACAAAACAGAAAAATATCCCGTGCTGTATCTGCTGCATGGATTGATGGATACTGACTCCAGTTGGCAACATAAAGGAAAAGTGAAGCAGCACGTAGATAAAATTATGTCAAAAGGGAATGTGAAGGAAATGATTATCGTTACGCCCAATGCCGGAGGTGATGTATTTAAAGGTTTCTGGAACGGATATTTTGATATGCCCGAATGGAAATATGAAACCTTCTTTTTTACGGAGTTTCTTCCTTATATCGAAAAGAAATACCGTATTGTCGGCAATAAAGAAAACCGTGCTATAGCCGGATTGTCTATGGGCGGAGGTGGCACTACGGTGTATGCGCAGAAGCACAGCGATATGTTTTGTGCAGCGTTTCCCATGAGTGCTTTGATGCAGCGGGAAGATAAGTACGACGATATCCCCAAGCCTCTTACACAGTGGCGTGCTTTAAATCTGGCAGTGAAAGAAAATGACTGCGTAGAGTTTGTGTTGAATGCAGATGAACAAACTCTTGAAAAACTAAGAAGTGTAAAGTGGTTTCTTGATTGTGGCGATGATGATTTTCTGCTGAAATACAATCTGAATTTTGTAAATGCCATGCACGCAAAAAAAGTACCCATGGAGTTTAGAGTAAGAGACGGCGGTCACGTGTGGGAATACTGGCAGAAGTCTTTATATCTGTGTCTGCCTTTTGTGTCTGGTATTTTTCAGGAATAGGAAACACCAGGAATGTTAGTTGAATTTTTTAAACAAAGTGCCGTCAGGCACGAAATATTAATAGAATAAAAAAATATGTAAAACGTAAAAGCCACGTAGTGGTGATATATTTTGATTTCCATATCGCACCCATGGTGCTTTTTGAATTATTGTTGTACTTTTCTATTAACATTCCGCTCGTAAACGAGCTGTTAAGAACTTCATCAAATAAACGGATGAGTTGTAAAAGATAAAATAGTTCACCCGTCAGCTAAGGTAATACCTATTTGGTTGTTCGGTTTTTTATATTAATCTCATCTTTTACCTGTAAACAAACTGATAAAAATTAGTATTCGTAAACACACTTTAAGATTTATTATCAGATAAATTATTTTTTTTAATTTATTATTGTTTACCATGTTGCAATTCATCAAATATATTATTCCTGCATTGTTATTTATGTCCTGCCAGTCGGGACATAGTCAATCGCTTGCCAGTCATCTGGATTCCTTATATCTGAACCACAATTTTTTTGCTTTGGAAGATATTTATAAAGCAAAGAAAGACAGCCTGTCTGCTTCGCATCAATTGTATTACGAAGCTATATTGGACAACGCTTTCAACAGACCGCAGGCATCCAATCAAAAAATTAATTCTTTATTAAAAAAGAAAAATAATTTGCTCAGTCAGGTTGAATGGCGCAATACTTATCAAACCAAATTAAGTAACCATACCAATCTGCACGAGTATGCAGATGCATATAAAACTACTGCGCTTATTGTGCCGTATTACGATAAGAAGAGAGACAGGGATATGCTGAACGAAATATACAATTCTGCTGCTATCTGGCGTACGCTGCAAAACACACCTGCACAAAAAACGCATAAGCAAAAAGATTACGCTATACAACTCACGAGAGATAAAGTGGGGTTAATGAATGTTGCCGCAGATATCAATGATACAACCATCAATATGATTTTTGATACCGGGGCTAATTTCTCTGTATTGCAGCGTTCTGTAGCAAAAAAATTAGGTCTGGATATTATAAGTTCAGGAGCTTATGTAAATTCTTCAACCGGCGCAAGAGTGAGGAGTGATATTGCTGTTGCCGATAAAATTAATTTAGGCGGATTGATTGTGGAGAATGTTGTTTTTTTAATTACGAATGATGAGGACTTAAGTTTTCCGCAAATAAAATATGCCATCAACGGAATCATCGGTTATCCTGTAATCCGTTCGTTTGAAGAATTTCAGATTGATAAAAAAGATAAACTGTTTATACCTCAGCATCCGAAGGAATACGCGTACAATAATTTTGCGTTAGACAATCTCACGCCCATTGTAAAGGCTGTTCATAACAATAAAAATTTGGTTTTTCATTTTGATACCGGGGCTACGCATACCGATTTGTATCGTCTTTTTTATGATGAGAACAGAGATGAAGTAGAGGCAAATTTCAGAATGAGAACATTTAGTTCCGGTGGTGCAGGCGGTATTTCCACAGGCAAAGCCTATCAGGTAAATGATTTTAAATTGCAGATAGGAGATGCTGTTGCCAGCTTAAACAAAGTACGGCTTTCCACAAATGACGTAAAGCAGGGCGATGAATACTATCACGGAAATTTAGGTCAGGATTATATACGTAAGTTTGATAAAATGATTATCAGTTTTAAGCATTCTTCTATTGTGTTCGAGTAGGAATACGCCATGTAGCGTGTTCGGCGAATACAGGAATATGGAATTTATATAAACAGGAACGCGCCACATGGTGCATTTTGCACTACAGGGATATAAAATTTATATAAGCAAGAACGCGCCACGTGGCGCATTTTGCAGTACAGGTATATAAAATTTATATAAGCAGGAACGCGCCACATGGCGCGTTCTTACAAGTAATCTGCAATTTGTAATTTACCATTCCATAAAACTATCCTCTTTCAATTATTCTCTATCCTCTAATTACAGGTTCCATCTATAGAGCAGGATGCACCTTCGCTCATTTCAAGATTGATTACCGGGTTTTCTTTTCTCCATTCCTCAAAAGCTTTTTCAATTGTTTGTGTGAATGCTTCTACAGGCTGAGCGCCTGAGATACCGTACTTTCTGTCGAGTACAAAAAACGGAACACCTCTTACGCCAATTTGTTGCGATTCTTCAATATCATTGTATAATGCTTCCTTATATTTTTCCTCTGTCAATGCTTCTTTTATTTCTTCCTCTGTTAGTCCGATTGCGGCGCCTGTTGCATAAAGTACTTTTTCGTCATTCACATCTTTTCCTTCTTCAAAATGTGCTTTAAAAAAAAGTTCTTCTGCCTCCGGTCCAAGATTTTTTGTTTTGGCTTTTTGTATTATTCTGTGTGCATTAACGGTGTTGGCAGCCAGTGATTTTTCCATTTGAAAATGAATGCCTGCCTCTTTCCCCATTTCTGTAATACGCTCAAACATTTGCTGTACCTGCGTTTTGCTCATACCTTTTCTTTCAGAAATATAATCAAGTACAGACAGTTTGGCAGTATCTGTGGGCATAGAAGGGTCGAGCAGGTAGCTTTTCCAGATTACTTCAATGTTGTCTTTATCTTTAAACTGTTCAAGAGCGGCTTCCATATTGTGTTTGCCAATGTAGCAAAACGGGCAGCTGACATCGCTCCAGATTTCTATTTTCATTTTTTTACTCATAATTCCATATTTTTATTGTTACAGCTATGCGTACAAAAAGCAAGCCTTATTAATTTTGCTGACAAAAGAGGAAATTATTTTAATGTGTCGAGCATTTTATCCAGATTAAGACTTCTTGCAGAGGCATCAAAAATTCTTCTGTACACCCCATCTTTATCGTACAATTCATCTGGTGTGCCGGACTCTTCTACGCGACCTTTTTCCATGGCATAAATAATATCGGCGTCAATAATCTGTGACAGCGAGTGAGAAATGATTACTACGGTTCTATCTTTTTTTATAGCGTCCAGACTGTTTTTAATTTGTTCGGTAGCCACTGCATCCAGACTGGCTGTAGGCTCGTCAAGAAATAGTATGGGAGGATTTTTTAAGAATAGGCGCGCAATGGCAATACGTTGTTGTTGTCCGCCACTAAGCAGTTGCGCATCAGTTTCATAAGCATCTTTAAGCTCACTTACCTGCTCGTGCAGATAGGCTTTTTTAGCTGCATCTATAATTTGTTCCTGCGTTGCATGTATATTGCCGTATCTTATATTGTCTGCAATAGTGCCTTTAAAAATATGATTTTTTTGCAGCACCAGACCAATGTTTTCTCTGAGTGTGTGGTTGTCGTAATCTTTCAGATTAATACCGTCGAGCAATATTTCTCCTGAATCGGGTGCGTAAAATTTACACAGCAAATTTATTACGGTGCTTTTTCCTGCTCCGCTCAAACCAACGAGTGCCGTGGTTTTCCCGTTTTCGAGCGTCATGCTCACCTTGTGCAAAGCCTTATTGCCGTTAGGATATGTAAAGTCTACATTTCTTACTTCTATTTTACCTTTTACGTTCCTGGCTTCTACTTTTCCGGAGGCTTCTATTTCGTCATCGGAATTTAATACATCAAAATATCCTTCTGCGTAAATCAGTGCATCGTTCATCTGATCGTAGATTCTGTGTAGCTGACGAATAGGCGCTGATACATTATTGAACAACATAATATGCATTATAATAGCACCAATGGTCATTTGTCCGCCAAGCACAAAATAAACGGTAAGTATGATTATTATAACCACTCCTATTTGTTCAATAAAAGTTTTTACACCATCGTACATAAAGTTGGTGCGTCTTGTTTTCAGTTGACTGTTCATCAACTGCATCTGCAGGCTGTATTGTTTTTCGCCTTCAAGTTTTTCTCTTACAAAACTTTTTATAACAGGAATAGAGCTGATGAGGTTTAGCAATCCATTTGTTTTTTCTTCGCGCTGACTTCTTAGCTGTCGTCTTACTCCCTGTAATTTTTTAGCCTGAAGTGTGCTTACAAAAAAGTATATGGGTACAATTATCGTAGCCACCAATCCCACATAAACATTCTGCATATACATTACTACCAGTGAAATTATCGCGCTGGAAAATATAGGCATTATGTCTATGAAAAAACTTTGCACTAAGGTTGTTAAGCTCTCAACGCCTCTGTCTATGCGGGTTTGAAGCTTTCCGTACTGATGATCTTCTTCTGTAAAGAAAGACATGCGGTAGGTCATTATCTTTTCAATAACGGTCTGTGCAAGTTCGCTTCCTATGTTAATGCGGATTTTTTCTCCATAAAATTTTTGTCCGAACTGAATAAGAATATTGATAATTTCTTTGCCTAATAAAATAGCTGAAATAAGCAGCAGCAGTTCACCGCCGCGTTCCAGAGGATTTGGAAATGTAAGCAATTCTTCAACACTGTCAACCGCATATTTTAAAACCAGCGGATTTACCTGCGCAGCCAAAGCGCCCAGCAGGGTAAGCACCATAGTTCCGAATATTGTTTTCCGGTAAGGCTTTACAAATGGCCAGAGATGTTTAAAAACATTTATCAGGTTTATGGTTTTATTAAAAGGCTTTTTAGGCATGTGTCAAAAATAAAAAATAAAAAGCTAAACCACCGCTAAAAAAAATTTTATGCCGGCAGCCGGGCTGTCCGCTGTATCTTTTCTTCACTTCGTTACGCAAAGGATGCCGCTTCCATCCCTGCCGGATGCCTCAAAATAGTTGCGTGTAATGTTATTAAAACAATATTCATTATTCTTTCGCACTAACACTCAATTTTAAAATTATTTATCAGTACATTTGATAACTCAAATCCTTTCTGATTAAGCTGATGATTTCTAAGAAATATCTGATTATACTCATTATTACATTATTC
>JAEWWO010000343.1 GCA_023396345.1 Bacteroidota bacterium | reverse complement strand
GTGTTGGACTCATAGATAAATATGAAAACCATCCCGAACTTTCAGTAAGCGGAGGATTGGGTATTGCTGTTGCTGTTTTGTTTATACCCGCATTTGATACTTTACGTGTATTTACTACAAGAATATTAAAGGGTCACTCTCCTTTTCTGGCAGACAGAACACATATTCATCACATTTTACTTGACTTAGGCTTTTCAGGAAAGAAACTCGTATCTTTACTTGCCTTAGCAAATATTCTTATCATTCTTTTTGCCTACCTTCTCAAAGATTATAATCCCACCTATACAATTGTAGGGTTATTACTCATAGCTATTATTATTATGATATTTACTATTAAAGCAAAAAATAAATTTTTGGGACAAAAAGCGCCGCTACTTCCTGTAAATAGTAAATTACTTAAGAAGCTTGAAAAGCAAAACAGAGCAAAAAAAATAAATACTATTCGGCAGAATAAAAATTAAATTTCCCTTATTATTACAGGTTAACTATTTTTGCCATGCTTACATGGCATATATTTTATATTTAACAACAAATAAACAAAAGATAAATGGATAAGCAGCAAGAGAATAACTTTCAGGCTATCATCTCACATGCAAAAGAGTATGGTTTTGTATTTCCAAGCAGTGAAATATATGACGGCTTAAGTGCCGTGTATGATTACGGACCGTATGGTACAGAACTGAAAAAAAATATTCGAGATTACTGGTGGAAGTCAATGACGCAGCTTCAGGATAATATTGTAGGTATAGATGCTGCCATCTTCATGCATCCGACAACATGGAAAGCAAGCGGACATGTGGATAGTTTCAGCGATCCGTTGATTGATAACAAAGACAGCAAAAAACGCTATCGCGTAGATCATCTCATTGAACAACATGCAGACAAACTTGAAAATGCAGGGAAGAAAGATGAGGCTGAAAAACTGCTTGCCGACATGGATGCATTATTAGCGAAAGAAGATTTTGCCGGATTAAAAACATTAATTGAAGAAAATAAAATAATCTGCTCTGTCAGCAATACCGGCAACTGGTCAGATATCAGACAATTCAATCTGATGTTTGATACGCAACTGGGAGCTGTATCAGATGAATCAAGCACAATATATCTGCGCCCCGAAACTGCACAAGGTATTTTTGTAAACTTTTTAAACGTGCAAAAAACAGCCAGAATGAAGATTCCATTTGGCATTGCACAAACAGGTAAAGCTTTCAGAAATGAAATTGTTGCCCGCCAATTTATTTTCCGTATGCGCGAATTTGAACAAATGGAAATGCAATTCTTCTGTCGCCCGGGTACAGAACTCGAGTGGTACGAAAAATGGAAACAAACCAGACTTGAATGGCATAAAAGCTTAGGAATAGCTCCCGAAAATTTCCGTTTTCACGACCATGTAAAGTTAGCACACTATGCTAATGCTGCTGTTGACATTGAGTATAATTTCCCTATTGGTTTTAAAGAAGTGGAAGGCATACATTCAAGAACAGATTATGATCTAAGCAGACATCAGGAATTCAGCGGTAAAAAACAAACTTATTTTGATCCGGAAATAAATCAGCATTACGTTCCATACGTAGTAGAAACTTCTATAGGCTTAGACAGGACTTTCCTGATGGTTTTTTCAAATGCTTACACAGAAGAAACAATCAATAAAGAAGACGGCAGCACAGACAGCAGAGTTGTTTTAAAATTTGCGCCTAAGCTGGCTCCTATAAAACTGGCAATATTACCTCTCACCAAAAAAGACGGTTTACCGGAAATTGCCAGAGAAATATTGAACGATTGCAGAGCTTCTTTCAGATGTTTTTATGAAGAAAAAGATGCAATAGGTAAGCGCTATCGTCGTCAGGATGCAATAGGCACGCCGTTTTGCGTTACTATTGACCATCAGACCAAAGAGGATAATACAGTAACCATTCGCTATCGCGACTCAATGCAACAGGAAAGAATTCCTATCAGCGAATTAAAAGCAAAAATAATGAGTGAGTTATAAAATGTATGCTTGTAAGAACGCGCCACTGGGCGCGTTCTTATTTGGTGAACGATGTCATCACCATTCACATCATCAACAACTTAATGGGCGGTAAGACATCGCCCATTAAGTTGAAATTATAAAACTTGATAATTCTATATAAAGTAGAACTGTATTATTGTAGTTCTACTTCTTTTGTTATAGCTTCCATTTTTTTACCATTCTTCAATGTAATTACTACTTTAAATTGATGCATTCCTTTTTCTGAAGGAGGTGTTATTAATTTCATATCAAAGACCTCTAAATTTAAAGGAATTGTATTATAATTAAAATAATTTATTATATTATTTTCTATAAGAGATTGTTTAAGTGCTCCAACACCAAAATAGAGAGTAATATCGCTTTCGGCAAGATGCGCTTCATCAAATTTTTTTAAAGAAATTACATTTATTGCAATTACAGAATCTTTCATTATTAATCTGGGAGGAGCAATACTTAAAGCATAAGCATTATTAAGAAAAGGAGTATTAATAGTAAAATATTCTTCAACTAATATTGAGGATGTATCTATATTCTTTTTTATTCTTATGGAATAAGCATTTTTATTAACCTGGTTAGCTTCTTTATAAGTAACATCGTCTATATTGATCAACTCTATGGACTTTAAATCGCCATGATATTCTCTCATTATTTGCTTATTAATTTCGTTTTTGTTGCAGGTAATAAAAATTATTGCGGGCGAAATAATAGTCAAAAATAGAATTGATAGTTTTATGGTGATTTTCATAATTAATGAGGTTTAGTCTCTAATACGTAAAAGATGAGTTAATTGCTACAGCTGTTCATGACAAATATGAAAAAATTATTTTTTAGGTATTATCTCTCTTTTTATTCAACAGTGAGAGCATCACTAATTAAGATCAATTATTTTTTCAATTTTTCAGACAGTATCTCAAACTCCTGGTGTTGTGGTATTTTATGTAACATTTCCGAAAGTGTATTATCCGGAGCTTTTACTTTTCTTAATTTAGTATCTATCCAGGAACCGTCTACAATAATAGTAGCTGCAAGGTTTTTTTCATTCTTCCATATCTCATGCAGAATAGTCCATTTTCTGAAATCCTGTGTACTTTTTAAGAGAAATATTTTTATTACAACATCGTCCGTTGGTAATATTTCTTTGTGAAAAATACCTTCTTCCCTGAAGATTATCGGGCCTAAATTATGCTCATAAAAAATATTTATTGTAAGACCGATACTGGCAAAGAAAGTCATTCTTGCAAAATCTGTCCAGTCGTAGTACACAGAATGTCTCACATGCATATTCGCATCCAGATCGGACCAGCGTACAGCAATCTTTATAGCATTCAATTCACTCATGAGTGAACAAAGGATTTCTCTTTAGAATAGTTCTGAATTAAATACCATCCGCCAAATAAGAATGCAGAAAAAACAACTGTAGATATTAATTGCCAGGGAAAATAAAACGGCCAGCCATCAACATAAGTCTGCATAAGTCCTGCAAAAGTTTTTGGTCTTGCAAATCCGCCACCGCCCAACCAAACGCCAAAATTGGATATAATAAAAAATATGGTAGGCGCTGCAAGCGAAGCCAGCAGTACGTTTAAGAACTTTATATTTTTAATTAAAAAGCCCAGACAGGTTATAAGAATAAACAAAAGATAGTTGAAAATTTGCCCTTTATAAAAACCCGTAGCACCCATTAATTGCCACAACACATCAGAAAAGAAAATAGCTAAAACAGGCAATAAAAATGCCCACAGCTTATTACTTTTAAACAATGCACCTGAAAACAGGGCAACGGCAAACAAGGGAGTTATACCCCACACTCCTTCAAAACGGGGCATAATACGAAACAGAGCAACAGCAACCGCCATCAATATCAGAGATAAAATAATTTTCTTGTTCATAATAATCGGTATTATCTTTTGCAAATGTAGTAATTTATTTTTTGCGTAAAATATTAAGTTATCCGGTATTCCATATTACTTCTTCCTCCTTATTCAGAAAGGCAATAAAACGTGCAAATACAAAGAAAAAATCTGATAAACGATTAATGTATTTTAATATTACAGTGTCAATTTCTTCCTGCTCCGAAACAGCTGAAATTGTTCTCTCTGTACGCCTGCAAATAGCTCTGCATACATGAATAGAAGCAACCCTTTCGCTGCCGCCTGGCAAAATAAAATTACTCAATGGCTGCAACTTATCCTCCATTTCATCAATCCACACTTCAAGTTGATTTACTTTATCTATAGAAAAAAATAATTTTTTATTTTTATTGGTATCAGCTAAAATACTTCCTATTAAAAACAAATCTGATTGCACGGTATATAATTTTCCTTCACAGTTATCATTTTGTATCCGGCTTTTCGCAAGACCAACAAAGGAATTCAGTTCGTCTAAATCTCCACAGGCTGCTATTTGTAAGCTGTGTTTGGCTATACGTTTTCCATTCATTAAAGC
>JAEWWO010000330.1 GCA_023396345.1 Bacteroidota bacterium | reverse complement strand
TGCCGGATCCGGATGTAATGAAGCCGACAACTTCAATCTTTCTCAGGAAAACAGATATGCCGGAGATGAATCCTGCAAAAGTTGTCATACTAAGGAGCACGCCGAATGGAAAATTTCGGATCACTTCAAGGCGATGGAACCTGCCGCAGACAGCTCTGTACTAGGAGACTTTAATAATGCGGTTTTTGAAGCCGATGGCATCATCAGCAAGTTCTTTAAAAGAGATGGAAAGTTTTTCATCAATACACAAAGCGAAACAGGAGAATATAAAGACTACGAAATAAAATATACATTCGGGCATTATCCGCTACAGCAATATCTCATTGAGTTTCCGGGAGGCAGAATGCAGGTTACACGCCAAAGCTGGGATAGCCGCGAAGGCAAATGGTTTCATCAGTATGCAGGACAAAAAATTCCCGCGGGCGACTGGCTTCACTGGACAGGTAATGCGCAAAACTGGAATACCATGTGTGCCGAATGTCACAGCACGAATCTTGTAAAGAACTATGATGTAGAAAAAGATACCTACCATACAACCTATGATTTAGTAACAGTAAGCTGCGAAAGTTGTCACGGCAAAGCGCAACATCATATTGATTACATGAACAGCGAAGCTTATCAAAAAGGAAAAAGAAAAGAAGGTTCTTTCATTGAAACGCTTGCTGCGCATAGCACACAGGCAATGGAAATAAACACCTGTTTTCCCTGCCATGCAAGAAAAGGCAATATCAGTGCCGATAAAATTGCATCTGATGAACTGCTCGATAACTATATTCCGGAAATTCCTGTTACAGATTTATATTATGCCGATGGTCAGGCTTTGGACGAAGTGTATAAATATGCATCTTTTATTCAGAGTAAAATGTATAAGCACGGCGTTAAGTGCAGCAGTTGTCATAACCCGCATTCCGGAAAATTAATTTTTACAGGAAATAAAGTATGCAATCAATGTCATGCAGAATCTACTTATGATACACCTGCTCATACTTTTCATGCAGTGAATACCACCGCTTCGGAATGTGTGAGTTGTCATATGCCCACTGAAACATATATGGGCAATGATATTCGTCACGATCATGTATTCCGTGCTCCGCGTCCCGATTTATCAGTAAAATATGCTGTGCCAAATGCGTGTAATGATTGCCATTCAGACCAGTCTGCACAATGGGCTGCTGATGCTGTGGCAAAATGGTACGGACCGGACAGAGCATATCATTTTGCCGAAGATTTAATTTTAGGCAGCAGAAATGACGCCGCTTCCGAACAACATTTAACGAAGATTATACAGGATTCCTCCTCTCCTCATAATATTGTTGCTGCTGCCGTTCATTATATGTCAGTAATAAATTCATCATCAGCCTTACAGATGATTCTTTATCAGCTTAAACATGCAGATGCTCAGGTACGCTACAGAGCTTTAAGAGCTTTGGCAAATTATTCTCAGAATGCATGGATGCAGGAGGTGTTACCTTTGTTGAACGATAAGGTGAGAGCCGTGCGTATTGCTGCGGCAGATTTGTTGCTGAATAATAAACAATCGGTTCCTGGAGAAACAATGGAGGCATACAACAGAGCACAGACAGAGCTGCGCTCTTACATTTTGTATCAGACAGATTTTGCTACAGGTAATGCCATGGCGGGAGATTATTTTCTTAAGCTCAACGATTATCCTTCGGCAGAAAAATTTTACAACAGAGGGTTACAGAAAGATAACAGTATGAATTATGCACGCTTGAATTTATCTACCATGTATAATGTGATGGGGAGAAATCAGGATGCTTTAAAAGTTTTGAATGAGGCATTAAAGTACGATGATAAAAACGACAGAATTTATTTTAACCTCGCTCTGTTGAATAATGAAATGAATGATACGCAGGCTGCTGAAAATAACCTTTCGAAAGCCGTATCGTTAAATAGTACCAATCCAAGAGTTTATTATAATTATGGCATTCTGTTGCAGCAAAAAGGAAATGTACGTTCCGCTGAAACTCAATACCTGAAAGGCTTACAGATTGCTCCTGCTGATACCGATATCAACTATGCACTTGCAGTTCTATATCTTCAAAACGGACAAAGAGACAAAGCAAAAGCCCCGGCGCAGGTACTTAAACGAGTTGCAGGAAACTCGCCTGATTATATGCCTTTGTTTCAGGAATTAGGGATATAAGTGCTATGCAAACGTTTCCTCTTGAAGCAGATATTTCAGTGTGAAGTTGCTGTGTGCAGTAGTAAAAAGCTATATTTTTGTAGGGATACAAGGCAATACATTTCCTCAAAAAATTTAGCAATGAAATATTTAAAGTTTTCTTTCCTCTTTATACTTTTAGCATTATGTAGTGTAATAAGCAGCGCACAAAATGCAGAACCTCATATTATTCCTTCTGTAAAACACTGGAGCGGCGGCAGCGGCAATTTTAGTTTTGGAAAGCAAACCAATATAGGTTTTGTTACAGACGATCAAAATCGTGTTCAGCAGGTATTGCAGATTTTTGCAAACGATCTTAAAACCGAATTTAATTTACATGCAGAAGTCCGTAACAATTTTCCTACTGAAAAGAGTGATATTTTTGTAAGCCTTCAACCGCAGAATCAATCCTTAAAAGATGAAGAATATCATCTTGACATTAACAATGAAAAAATTCACATAACAGCCCGCACGACACAGGGTATAACATGGGCAACCAAATCTTTATTACAGATGCTGCACAACCATGGCAATGCTTTGCCTTGCGGAGTTATAAAAGATTATCCCGATTATCCAAACCGTGGTTTTATGCTCGATGTGGGTCGTAAGTTTTTCACGATTGATTATTTGCGCAATTACGTAAAAATTCTTTCTTATTATAAATTCAATGAATTTCAGATTCATTTAAACGACAACGGCTTTCCTGAATATTTCGATAACGACTGGGATAAAACCTATTCGGCTTTTCGTCTCGAAAGCGACTGGTTCCCGGGTCTCACAGCCAAAGACGGCCATTATACCAAAGAAGAGTTCAGAGATTTGCAGCGTTTAGGTCAGCAATACGGCGTAAATGTTATTCCTGAAATTGATATTCCCGCGCACTCACTTGCTTTTGCGCATTACAGGCCTGAGTTAGGTAGCGATAAATACGGTAGAGATCATCTGGATTTATACAACCCCGGCACCTATACTTTTTTAGATTCTTTATACAAGGAATATATTTCCGGCGACAATCCCGTGTTTATTGATCCCGATGTGCATATTGGTACAGATGAATATGATGCAAGAGAAAGTGAAAAGTATCGCGAGTTTACCGACAGATATTTAAAATATATTCAGAGTTTGGGCAAGCAGGTGCGCATGTGGGGCGGATTGCGCTGGTTAAAAGGAACTACACCCGTTCACGCTAAAGATGTGATAATGAATGCCTGGTCATATGATTGGGTAGATCCTTTTCAGTCTTTAAAAGACGGATATAAACTCATCAGCACCTGCGACACCTGGTTGTATATTGTGCCTGCAACAGGCTACTACCGCGAGTTCTTGGATACGGAATGGTTATATACCAACTGGAAACCCGAAAAAATAAATGCAAAAGAAACACTGCCCGACGGTACACCGGGATTAATCGGCGGTATGTTTGCCGTGTGGAACGATCACAGCGGAAATGGTATCAGTGAAAAAGATGTGCATATACGAACAATGCCTGCTGTAAAGGTTTTAAGCGAAAGAATGTGGAAAAGACTTGACGGTACGGAAAAAGAAAGCCTACCGAAGTTTCTTGAATTAGCTAAGAAGCAGATAGAAGCACCGGGTCTTAATCTTGCAGCAAAATATCCATTTACGTATAATGCAGATTCTAACAGAACCATCCTGCAATACAACCTTTCATCCCGAAAAGAAAAAGACCGTTCAGGCAACGCTTATCACGAAGTGAAAAGAAAAAATATCAAACTAAACAGAAGAGAAAAATCTCTCAGGTTCAAAGGAAACTCTTTTTTACAAACCGCTGTTCCTGAAATAGGATACGAATACAAAGTTGATTTTGATTTAAAACCTGCGTCAGACAATGCTTCCAATGCAGTATTATTTTCCGGCGAAAACAGCATGGTTACATTAAATACAAACGGAACCGGTAAGCTTGGTTTTAGCAGAGACGGATATACTTATACTTTCAATTATGTGCCACAACCGCATGTGTGGTCTGCTATAAGCATTACAGGCGACTGGAAAGGCACATCACTCTTCGTGAATGGTAAGTTAGTAGAAAAACTACAGGGCAAGACCAAATTATCTGCCATAAATAAACACGGAAGAAAAACAAATATGTACATACAGGAAACTTTATTCTTCCCGCTACAGTTTATTGGCAGCGCGCAAAATGGTTTTAAAGGAGAAATAAAAAATCTGAAAGTAGTGCAGAAATAACAAAAAAAACAAAATAATTGAATGCAAAAATAACTCTTCTTTTGGTTTTTTTCTGGTTGTATGCAACCTTGCATTAGCTCGTGAAACGCCGGTGATATTTCTGACTCCACAGAAAGTGGAACTTACAAAAGGAAGCATGTCACTGTCAAAAGCAAAAAAGATAAAAAGAATTTAAAACCAAAGTATTCAACAAGTGGATTAGTATTACTGTTTAGCATAACATAAATTTCTTTAGTAGTTTTGCAACTATGAAATCGGCGTGATTAAAATAATCATTATGCACACAAAGCAATGATTATTTTAATCATCAAAGATTTCTCTGACCATTATGCGAAAAATCAGAAAATAAACAGATGAAAAAAGTATTGATTACTGCTAAGGTGCACAACGTGCTTGCCGAAACATTGATGGCAAAAGGGTTTGAGGTGCTCTACGAGCCTCAGATTACGTATGAAGAACTGAAAGAAAGAATTGCAGATATTGAAGGTCTTATTCTTACTACAAGACTAAAAGTTGATAAAGATATTTTGAAGAACGCTAAGCAACTTAAGTGGCTCGGACGTTTGGGCAGCGGCATGGAACTGGTAGATGTTGCGTATGCTGAATCCATGGGAATAAAATGCGTAAGCAGTCCGGAAGGCAACAGAAATGCGGTTGCCGAGCAAAATTTGGCTGTATTATTATCTCTGCTTAATAATCTGAAAAAAGCATCGCAGGAAGTAAGCTCAGGTATCTGGCAACGCGACGCAAACAGGGGAACAGAACTTTACGGGAAAACAGTAGGCATTATCGGCTATGGCAATACGGGCATGGCTTTTGCAAAATTATTGCAAGGCTTCGATGTTACGGTGCTGGCACATGATAAGTACAAAGAAGGTTTTGCACATGACTATATTAAAGAAGCTTTGCCCGAACAGATTGTTCGCTATGCTGATGTCATTTGCATGCATCTTCCTCTCACAGAAGAAACTTATCATTATGCCGATGAAGATTTTTTTAAAAGCTTGCAAAACAAGCCTGTTTTTATCACTGCCTGCCGTGGCAAAGTCACAGATACCAAAGCTTTGATTGATGCTTTGCAACAGGGATATATTTCAGCAGCAGGAATAGATGTGCTTGAAAATGAAAAACTGGAAACTTATTCAGAAGAAGAAAAACAACAACTTCAGTGGCTTACGCAACAATCAAATGTAATAGTGACGCCGCATATAGCCGGCTATTCTCACGAAGCGTTTTATAAAATGGCAACGGTTATTTTGCAGAAACTTGGGTTAGATGATAATTGAAAGTTGAAAATGGAAAATTGAAAATGGTTGTGTAATTTGTAATCTGTAATTTGCAATTTGTAATATCCCGCGTATGTATAACTATTTGTATGAATCATTATTAGAAATAGCCGATGAGAAGCGGGCTGTGCAAATGGCTGCCTATATGAAGAATCATTTTCCTTTTATGGGTGTTGCTTCTCCGGCAAGAAAAGCAATTACAAAACCTGTTTTCAGAGAGATGAAGAATGAGAAAAATATTGACTGGGATTTTGTACAGCAATGCTTTGATAATGAATACAGGGAAATGCAATATATCGCTATTGATTATCTCTGTGAAATGACAGACTTTCTTTTGCAAAAAGATTTACTCAAAATTAAAAAACTGATAACTACAAAATCCTGGTGGGATAGTGTAGATGCATTGGATGTTGTAGTGGGAGATGTGGTGTTGCGTTTCCCTGCTGCTGAGAAAACCATCCTTAAGTGGTCGGTTGATAAAAACATGTGGCTGCGAAGAATAGCCATTGATCATCAGCTTTTGAAAAAAGAAAAAACCAATACCCTATTGCTGGAGAAAGTTATACAAAACAATTTCGGCTCAAAAGAGTTTTTTATAAATAAGGCAATTGGCTGGGCTTTGCGCGATTATAGTAAAACAAATCCTGAGTGGGTATCTGCTTTTTTGGAGAAAAACAAAAACAATTTATCTGCATTAAGCATAAGAGAAGCAGGCAAATTTGTAAATAGAAGCTGAAAATATTCAGAGAAGAAATGATTGCTGTCTCTTTCAGTAAAATTATTATTCTACACGCAGTTTTTTGTTTAAAAACTACACAAACGTTTTATCATGAAGTGTTTATTTTAAAATATATGTATAAATAACATTACTAAAAGCATACTTTAGTAAGGATATAGAGGAATATATTTTCAGAGAATATTTAGCAATGATTAATATAAAGCAACTTTTTATTTTTTTACTTTTAGTATTGTATCTATCTACTGCCACTGCGCAACAAAACAAGCCAAATCTTGTTTTGTTCTCCTGCACGTACTATGCTCATGACCGGAATGTATCCGCATAAAAATGGCGTAACCAGCAATTGCAACTCCGCTACAGCTCCTTACGGTGTAGAAATGGCAATAGATGCTCGCTGCTGGTCAGATGTACTGAAAGACAAGGGATATGACTTAGCATATCTGGGGAAATGGCATCTTGACTCACCTCACAAGCCTTATATAGATACATACAACAATCGCGGAGAAGTGGCTTGGAACGAATGGTGTCCGCCCGACCGCCGTCACGGATTTCGTCACTGGATTGCTTACGGTACGTATGATTATCACCTTAAACCAATGTACTGGACTGCCGATGCGCCGCGCGATAGTTTTTACTATGTAAACCAGTGGGGACCGGAGTACGAAGCCGATGAAGCAATAAGGTACATCGACCCCAAAAACGGACTTCGGCCTGCTAATAAGCCTTTTGCTATTGTAGTTTCAATGAATCCGCCACACACCGGTTATGAACTTGTGCCTGAGCGTTACAAAGAAATCTATAAAGATATTGATGTAGAAAAACTGGCAGCGCAGTTTCCCAATATTCCGCCCAAAGGAACGGAAATGGGCGATTATTTCAGAAAAAATATTCAGAATTATTA
>JAEWWO010000326.1 GCA_023396345.1 Bacteroidota bacterium | reverse complement strand
AAATTTACGAGTATCATCCTTCTGATAGATTGAATACCCTATATTTCCCTCAAATGTGATTTTAATATATGCAGCAACAAAACGTATATTTTCATGATACAAATTTCTATCATTATCATTTACTTCTTCCAAATTTAATAAAATATTGAACAATTCTTCGAAATTTCTTAATTCTATACAGTTAGAATGTGATGCATAAAATACATTTCCGAATGTAATAACTTTTTTACCCATAAACAGAGCTTCAAGTCCCATGGTACTTGTTAATGTAATTAAAGCTTTACAATCCCGAACTAATGAAATAGAGTCTTCATTACTTTTTAAAAGTTTAACATTTGGTATTTTTTTCAGCTCTTTATAGAAATTTAAAGGCATGTTACCATAATTCACAAAATGTTCTTTAACATAAAGTTTATAGCCGAAGGGTATATTAAATGCAATATTTTTTATAACTGCAATATCATCACAAAAATGTCTAGAAAGAACTGAAGTTGAAGATTCTGGCTTCATGTGTAAAGGAAAAAGAAAATACTTATCATTAGCATCTTTTTTTTCAAATAACCTCTCACCCTTTTTTATTCGAATCTTTTTAATTAATTGTCTTTTAAACAATGTCATATATGTTGAAAAAGGATTTTGAATCTGATATCTATATTTACTATTTCCACTAAATTCAATGGATTTCATAATTGCTTCTTTAATTTGGTTAACTTTCTCTGACTCCAAGTATCTTTTAAGTAAAGGATAATCAGGATTAAGTTTACTTTTTTTAGGATGATATGATGGCATTTCTTTTCCATCATATTTTACTAAGTAATTAATTATTTCATTACGCACAGTATCATCAATATCATCAATATTGAGATTATCAAATATTTCTTTAAATTCCTCTTTAATTCCAAACTCCTCAGTGTGAAGTTCAAAACGGTTTGGTAACCTAGAACCAACGTACCCTCTATATTTTACATTATTCTTTTTTCCTACTTCATAGGCAACATATGAAAAACTGTTGGAGATATTTTCATAAAGAATAAAGTCAATTTTTTCTTTATTAATTATCATATCAAAAAAGTTGACAAGATTTACCATCAGAGAATAATAATACTTCTTATCATATATCGATAAATTATAATGAACAATATTTCGGTCGAAATCACTAAAATAAGTTTTCCAAATATTTATAGTATTATATTTTTCATTAATAATTAAACTATCATAATTCTTTTTAAAATAATCCGAAAAAATATAAGTAGGAAAATCTTTAATATCAAGCTGATTATTAATTATAGGTATTTCATCTGAAAATGCAAAAACAACATTAAATCCTTTTTGTTTAAGTTCATCTCCCAAAGCTTTATGATATAGCCCCATTTTTGGAGCATTATTTATTAATATTAAATAAGTTTTCATTTTATTTTAATCTTTCTCCTTTCTTCCAATTTTTATTAGAGATTTTTCCTAAATAATCTTTTAAATATTTCGGGTGCAATCCAAACCCCGGTCTTACAGAGCGTACATTTTTCTCCGTAAAGATTTCTCCGGTTTTAATATCCTCTGCAACATATAAAGACCTTGCAAAAGCTTTTCCCGCTTTCTGTTTTTCAGTAGTTTCATACGAGACTCTGCCAATAGCTTTTTCTGCTAACCTTACGGCTGCTACCATTTCTGTAAATTCTTTTTCATCTAAAGAAAAACTTGCGTCCGGGCCTCCGATAGAATGATCAAGAATAAAATGTTTTTCTATAACTGTTGCCCCTAAAGTAGTAGCCACAATCGGAACTGTTATACCCAAAGTATGGTCAGATAACCCAACTTTAACTCCAAAATCTTTAACAAACTGCTGCATCATAATTAGGTTGGCTTCTTCCACAGGTGCCGGATAAGAAGAAGTACATTTCAGTAGTGTTATATCATTATTCCCTTTATTTATACAAGCTTGTACTGCAAGGTCAATATCTTCATATTCTGCAATTCCTGTAGATATAATCATTGGTTTTCCTTTGGATGCGGTATATTCTATCAAAGGAATATCAGTAATCTCAAACGAAGCAATTTTATAAATAGGATTTCCCAGTTCTTCCAAAAAATCAACAGCTGTTTTATCAAAAGGAGAGGAAAAACATACCAATCCTTCCTCTTTTGCTACCCTAAAAAGCTCTTCGTGCCACTCCCAAGGTAAGTAGGCTTCTTTATAGAGATCATAAAGTCTTTTATCGTCCCATATAGTACCACCTTTTATGATAAAATCTTCTTTGTCAGAATCTAATGTAATTGTATCTGCAGTATAAGTTTGTAGCTTTATAGCATCAGCTCCTGTACGTTTGGCAGCTCTAATAGTTTCTATTGCTATTTCTATAGAGCCTCCATGGTTGGCAGAAAGTTCAGCTATGATAAAAATGGAATTACTCATAATTGATATTTACTAGATTGTGAACCTGAGATGTGAGATTCTTCCTTAAAAATAAATCCTGCATTTTCAAAAGCTTTTATTGAAGCATAATTTTCCTTTTTAATATATGCTGTAATCTGCAAATCAGATTTATCTTTTTTGAAAAAAATGGAAATGAGTTTTATAAATTTAGAGCTTAATTTCTTTCCTCTATAATCCGGATGCAAAGCAATACCAATAACATTTTCTTTTTTTATATCAATACGCACGAAAGCAGCTTTTTGTCGGTTATACTCGCCAATAAAATAAATTGCCGAAGGATCTACAATTTTTTTTAGAAACCAATCTTTATGCTGCTGATAAGGAATAAGTTCAGGTACATAAGAATTCTGACGTGTAAGAGGGTCATTTGCTAGAAAATAAGTAAAATCAATATCTTGCTCATCAATTTTTCTTAAAGTTACAGAATCTTGAAATTTACAATGAATAACAACATCAATATAATTGTGATTAAAATATGTCTGATCTCTTAGTATTGCTTCTCGTGAAAACCCGGCTGTATCAAGTGCTGAGTAAAGTCTGGGCCTTAAATCAAAGGCATAGGTGAATATTTTATTGAAGCCTAATTCGTGAAACGCTACCTCCTCAATAAGAGAAAGATAATTTATCCAAAGAGACTCGAATTCTTTTTCTTCGAGTTCAGTATCCATTATAAATGAAATCTCAGCATTTTTATCTAACCAGTTAATATGTACTAAACCGCCATATCCGATGCATTCATTCTCTTTTAAGAAACTGAATAAAATCTGATTGGGTTTTTTTTCATCAAATAGTTTAGATATTATATTCTGGAAATAATTTTCTTGGTCTTCATGTGTAAGCGGCTTACTCTGACGGAGATGATAAATCTGTTCATTTCTCCATTTCATAATACTGTGCCTATCCTCAAATCTAATAGGCACAATAGTGTATTCACTATTCTGAAACCTCTGTCTCGACATACTTTTATACTGATCTGGAAATTTCATTTTCTATATTTGATATTTTAATTCTGCCAACTTCCAATCCATTTCATTATCGATGTCTTGACCTTCCAGCTCAGAAATTATAATTGCTCCTGAATTTTTAGAAACCATGCGATTTTTTAGAATAGTTTCTTCTATTTTCATTAAATAGAACTGTCCTGCATCATGATAATGTTCATTTAAATCCTGCGAACGACTATTTGCGAACTCCGGATAAGCAAAAACGATTCTATTTTCATTAAATGTTAAGGCACGCTGTATTGGAAAGCTAAACTTGATTACCGGCATTACCAAATCAAAATTATTATTCGACAGTATATGATATGCATTCTGCAACTTCACAGATGTTACAAATGGTGCACAAGGATAAATGCAACCTACAACATTGAACATATAACCCTCCTGCTTATATTTGTCTAAGACTTCCTTCAACACATCCAATGTAGTTGCAAAATCATCCGCATTGTCTACACTTCTAAGAAAAGGAACTTTTGCGCCATATTCTTCTGCAACTTTTGCAATTTCTTCATCATCAGTTGAAACCATAACCTCATCAAAAATATCAGAGTTTATCGCTGCTTCAATAGAGTATGCTATAATAGGTTTGCCTAAGAAATTTTTAACATTCTTTCTTGGGATACGTTTGCTGCCGCCACGAGCAGGAATTATGCAAATATTTTTATTGGTAATACTCATTGATACTTTGTATAACAAATTGTTGTTCCTCACCTGTCAAAGTCGGAAACATTGGTATACTAAGGCAGTTTTTATAATAAGATTCTGCATGCGGCATATCCCCTTCTTTCCAACCAAACTCACGATAATAGGGCATTAAATGTACTGGTATATAATGTATCTGTGCAAAAATATTTTTTGAACGTAAATGATTATATAATCCTAAACGGTCTTTCACTTCAAGGACATACAGGTGATAAGCATGTCCATCAAGGTTACCCGACTGGCTGATGATAAAATCCTTGCCTTCAAAAGCATTATTGTAATCAGCAGCAATTCCCTTTCTTTTAGATAGTCCTTCATCTGCCCGTTTTAACTGACTCACACCTAATGCTGCCTGAATATCTGTCATGCGATAATTAAAACCAAGATGAATCATTTCCATATACCATCCGGGATATTCCTTTGCATTAGGTGTACCCGCAGCAAATTCAATAGAGTTGCAGTAAGTATCATCACCTTTTGTTATCCCATGCGAACGAAGACGATTAAGTTCCTTGAATAATTCTTCATTATTAGTAGTAACCATACCGCCTTCTCCACACGCAATATGCTTCACAGGATGGAAGGAGAATACTGTTGCATCAGCAAATTTACCGTTACCGGCAAGCTGCTTATCTCCTTTTGAATCAATAAAATAAGCACCAGGCGCATGACATGCATCTTCGATAATCCATAAATCATGTTCATCAGCTAGCTTTCTGAAATCTTCCAAATTAACCATTCTACCTGCAAAATCAACGGGAATGATCCCCTTATAAGTGCCTTTAGGACTGGATTCCAGAAGTTTTTTAACTTCGTTGATGTCTAAAAGAAATGTTTCCGGATCAATATCAGCAAATACAACTTCAGCATCACAAAAACGGATACAGTTTGCAGACGCAGAAAAAGTAATTGGAGTTGTAATAACTTTATCTCCGGCTTTTAGTCCCAATGCCAGCGCAGCTATGTGAAGAGCGGCTGTTCCGTTTGCCACAGCAACAGCATATTCCGCCTGTACATAATCAGCAAAATTTTTCTCAAACTCAACAATTTTTGGTCCTTGCGTAAGATGCGTTGACAGCAATGTTTCAGTAACAGCTTGTACATCTTCTGGTGTTATGTTTTGTCTCCCATAGGGAATAGTCTTCATTTTATTTATTTGAATTTTACTTATTATATTAATTTCTCACATACATCTCTTTATAATATTTCTGGTACTCGCCACTTGTAACATTCTGCAACCATTCTTCATTTTCCAGATACCAGTCAATTGTTTTTTCCAAGCCTTCTTCAAACTGGAGACTTGGCTCCCAGCCTAAGTTTTCTTTTAGCTTAGTGGCATCTATTGCGTAGCGCAAATCGTGTCCGGCACGGTCTGTTACGTAAGTGATAAGCTTCTCCGATTCTCCCGCGGGTCTGCCCAGTTTTTCATCCATTATTTTACACAACAACTTAATCAAATCTATATTTTTCCACTCGTTGTGTCCGCCAATATTATAGGTCTCGCCAGGCTTGGCATTATGAAATATTACATCAATGGCTCTTGCATGATCTTCTACCCACAGCCAGTCGCGCACATTTTCTCCCTTACCGTAAACAGGTATAGGGCGATTGTGTTTGATATTATTAATAGCCAAAGGTATCAGTTTCTCAGGAAAATGATTGGCTCCGTAATTATTGCTACAGTTAGATATTACCACATCCATTCCATAGGTATCATGATAGGCACGCACAAAATGGTCGCTACTTGCTTTAGATGCAGAGTACGGGCTGTGCGGGTGGTAGCTGGTTTCTTCCGTAAACATTCCTTCATCTCCTAATGCTCCGTAAACCTCATCGGTAGATACATGATAGAAACGATGCTGATCGTAAGCTCCTTTCCAGTTCTCACGTGCGGCATTCAATAAATTACAAGTGCCCACAACATTGGTCATTACAAACTCCAGAGGATTGGTTATGCTTCTGTCCACATGGCTTTCGGCAGCCAAATGAATCACGGCATAAGGCTTTTCTTTTTCAAACAAACTATTGATGAAAGATGCATCTGTAATATCACCTTTTACAAATGTATAGTTTGGGTTATCTTCTATATCTTTTAAGTTAGCAAGATTACCGGCATAAGTCAATTTATCTAAGTTGATAATATGATAATCAGGATAATTATTTACAAAACGCCTAACTAAGTGCGAACCAATAAATCCGGCTCCTCCCGTGATGATAATAGTTTTAGGCATAATGTGATTTTTAAAAACGGCTCAAAGGTAAGCAAAGTATTGATAATTATGAATTTTGAACAGTGAATTTTGCGGTAGGAAGTTATCCTGTTATCGAGTTATGAAGTTATCAAGTTATCAAGCTATGAATTTTCAACTTTCCATTTTCAACTCTCATCTATCCTCTCTCCTCTACATAAATA